>NZ_JBYCZS010000032.1:0-60194 GCF_057586355.1 Caulobacter sp. SRI_008 | reverse complement strand
TCGAGGACCGCACCGGCAAGGATCTCTACGACCTGCATGACGCCGTCGCCCGCATCGCCGCCGACCGCGCCGCTCGCGCCGCCGACCAGGCCGCAGGCGAGGCCCGCGAGCGCCGCGCCGCCCTGGTTGCTCGCCTGGACGGGGCCCGCGAACGCTTCGCCGAGATCGCCTCGAACATCCGCGAGAGCGCCCGCATGGAGCCCGAGGCCCTGGGCCGGCATCTGGCCGGCGAGGCCGTGGCCGTGCCGAAGGACGCCGCCGGCGTCGAGGCCCACCTGTTCGCCCTGGAGCGCGAGCGGGACGCCATCGGGGCGGTGAACCTGCGGGCCGAGGAAGAGGCCCAGGAATACGCCGGCCGCCTGGAGACCATGCGCATCGAGCGGGCCGACCTGTCGGGCGCGGTGGCCAAGCTGCGCGACGGCATCGAGGAGCTGAACGCCGAGGGGCGGGAACGTCTCTTGGCGGCCTTCGACGTGATCAACGGCCACTTCCAGACCCTCTTCCAGGCCCTGTTCGGCGGCGGCCAGGCCGAGCTGCGGCTGATCGAGAGCGACGACCCCCTGGAAGCCGGGCTGGAGATCTTCGCCTGCCCGCCCGGCAAGCGCCTGGCCAGCATGAGCCTGATGAGCGGCGGCGAGCAGGCCCTGACGGCCAGCGCCCTGATCTTCGGCGTCTTCCTGGCCAACCCGGCCCCGATCTGCGTGCTGGACGAAGTCGACGCGCCGCTCGATGACGCCAATGTCGATCGCTACTGCAATATGCTCGACGAGATGCGCCGCCGGACGCTTACGCGCTTCATCGCCATCACCCACAATCCGGTGACCATGAGCCGGATGGACCGCCTGTTCGGGGTGACCATGTCCGAGCGCGGGGTCAGCCAGCTGGTCAGCGTGGACCTGAGCACCGCCGAGGAGCTGGTCGCGGCGCAGTAGGGCGGAAGCCCCCGAAAGCGATCCCAATCCGTAAAATCCCCGCGAAAGCGGGGACCCAGGCTTTTTCTGAAGCCCCAGGCGCTCGACGATAAAACACCTGGGTCCCCGCTTTCGCGGGGATTTTACGGGGAGGGGAGCTTTCCCTCTCCTCCGGCCTTTCGGCCACCCTCTCCCGCAAGGGGAGAGGGATCAGAAGAGGGCGGCCACCGCATGCCGCAGCGGGTTGCTCGGATCGGCCAGCAGCTTCACGGCCATGGCGCAGGAGATCGTCACCAGCAGCGGCCTGATCAGCCGCGCCCCGAAGCGCACCGCTAGGCGCGAGCCCAGCTGGGCGCCGAGAAAGGCGCCGACGGCCATGGCCAGGCCGATCGGCCAGATCACCGCGCCCTTGAGGATGAACAGCGCCAGCGCTCCCACATTGCTGGCGGCGTTGGCCAGCTTGGTGTGGGCGGTGGCCTTCAGCACGCCGTAGCCGAGCAGGGTGACGATGGCGACCATGTAGAAGGCCCCCGCGCCCGGGCCGAAGATGCCGTCATAGAAGCCGACGATCGGCGCGATGAAGCCGGCGAACACCGGCAGGGCCAGGCGGGCCGGGCCGTCCTCGGCCTTCAGGGCCTTGGACAGGCCGAAATAGACGGCGATGACGATCAGCAATACAGGCACGAGCGCCGCCAGGACGCGCGGCGAAAGAAGGCTGGCGCACAGCGCGCCGGCAAGGCCCGCCAGGCCCGCCGCCAGGGCGATCGGCCAGGCGGTCTTCCAGTCGATTAGGTCGCGCTTGGCGAAGGCCCGGGTGGCCGAGACCGAGCCGAAGGTGCTCTGCAGCTTGCTGGTGCCCAGCGCCGCGATCGGCGGCAGGCCGGAAAGCAGCAGGGCCGGCAGGGTGATCAGGCCGCCGCCGCCGGCGATGGCGTCCAGGGTTCCGGCCACGAAGGCCACGCCGAACAGGATGACGAGCAGCTGGACGCTCAGATGTTCCATGGCGATCCCTACAAACGCGAAAAGCCGCCCGGGAGCCGGGCGGCGGCAGGCGGCGGGTGAAGGAAGGGGAGGCGGCCGATAGCACGTCTCCCCATCGTTCGGATCAGCCGATCAGGTGGGCCCACTGGTGGGCGCGCGAGGCCTTGCTGTTGCGGCCCAGGGCCTTCAGTTCTTCGCGGGCCGCGGCCTTTTCTTCCTTGCGGACGCGTTGCTCGGCGGCTTCGACAGCCTTGCGTTCCTTACGCTCGGCGCGCTTGACGGCCGCGATCTCTTCCTGGCGGGCCAGGGCTTCGAGGCGGGCGATTTCCTTGGCTTCGGCGCGGGCGACGCGAACGGCTTCCAGCTCGGCGGCGCGTTGTTCATCGCGCTTGTCGAAATCAGGATCCTGAACGGTGGCCTTCGGCTTGAACTTGGCCAGCATAGCCTTCTTGGCTTCCTGCTGGGCGGTGATGCGATCGGCGAATCCGGTGTTCTTCAGGTAGGACATGAATCTTCGTGCTGTTGGAGAGGCGCGCCTCCTAAACCCCAAAACGGCGAAAAAAGCAATTGGAGCCGCCACGCTCTTCGTCGGACGGATCGTCGCGCGCCGGGGGTATCGCCAGCGGCGGGGCCGTCCCGGAGACCCAGATTCCGCGGATTGGCTGACCCTGCGGAAATTCCCCCGTCAAAACAGTGTCTTGTGCAGTTTCTCCACAATCTTGACGCACCGCAGCGCGCCCTATAGGTTCCGCCGCGATCAAGCCGGCCGAAAAAGCGCCTTCTTCAGGCGCGTCTGCGGGCGCTTTCGGACCTGACCGCTTCCCATGCCCAAGGCCGACGAACCGAACGACGAGGCTTTCAAGAGCCTGGACGCTCGGCTCGACGCTTTCGAGGCGCGGAAGGCGGCGGAAAAGCCCGCCAAGGCGGCGGACGAGAAGGCTTCCCAGGACGGCTATCGCCTCCTGGCGGATTTGATCGGGGGCGTTCTGGTGGGGCTGGGCTTCGGCTGGCTGCTCGACCACTACGTCGGTACGGGGCCCTGGGGAATGATCGGCGGTCTGCTGGTCGGAACCGGTCTCGCGATATTCTCCGTCGTCCGCAAGGCGACGAAACTGAGCGCGCAGGCGTCCAAGGCCCAGGCCGAGGATGTACACACGGGAGGCGGGTCCACCGCCCCCAAACAGAAGAGAGACTAGGGCCGATGGCCGATCCGATGCACCAGTTCCAGATCCAGAAGGTCGTGGAACTGCCCACCGTGAACGTCTTCGGTCTTCCGATCGATCTGTCGATCACCAATTCGGTGGCCGCGATGCTGCTGGCCGCGACCCTGGTCGTGGCGTTCTACGCCGTCGCCGCCCGCCGCGCCGTGGTTCCGGGCCGCCTGCAGACCGTGGGCGAGATGCTCTATGGACTTGTCGACGGCCTGGCGGAGTCGATCATCGGCCACGACGGCAAGAAGTTCCTGCCCTTCATCTTCACCCTGTTCGCGTTCGTGCTGTTCATGAACCTGCAGGGCATGTTCCTGGTGTTCACCGCCACCTCGCAGCTGGCCGTGACCCTGACCCTGGGCCTGATGGTCATCCTGACCGTGGTCGCCGTCGGCTTCGCCAAGAACGGCCTGAAGTTCTTCAAGCTGTTCGCCCCGTCGGGCGTGCCGTGGCCGCTGTACTTCCTGCTGGTGCCGATCGAGATCCTGTCGTTCCTGATCCGTCCGATCACCCTGGGTCTTCGTCTTTTCGGCAACATGCTGGGCGGCCACGTAGTGCTGAAGATCTTCGCCGGTTTCGTGATCGCCCTGGGCGGTCTCGGCGCGATCGGCTGGGCCGGTTCGCTGCTGGCCCTTTCCTCCGTCGTCGCCCTGACGGCCCTAGAGTTCATGGTGGCCTTCCTGCAGGCCTTCGTGTTCGCGGTGCTTGCCTGCGTCTATATCAACGACGTCGTGCACCTCGACAGCCACTGATCACCCTTTTCTCTTCAACCTATCTCTGAATTCTCAAGGAGCCTCACAATGGAAGCGGAAGCCGCTAAGTACATCGGCGCTGGCCTGGCCATGCTCGGCATGATCGGCGCGGGCATCGGCCTGGGCGTCATGTTCGGCAACTATTTCCAAGGCGCGCTGCGTAACCCGACCGCCGCCGCTCAAGAGCGTCCGATGCTGTTCCTCGGCATGGCGCTGACGGAAGCCCTGGGCATCTTCGCCCTGGTCATCGCCTTCCTGATCCTCTTCTCGTAATCCTCTGAGCGCGGCGACGGTCGGTTCCCGGCCTTCGCCGCGCTTTGATCTTTAAGAACCGAGCCTGCTCGCCCGTTTCGGGCCGCAGGCGCTAGCTGAGAGGCGCCCTCGCCCATGGCGACGGAAAATCACGGCACGGTCGCGACGACTGAAGCCCCCGGACACGAAAGCGGCGGTCTTCCGCAGCTCCAGTTCCAGCACTGGGGCGGTCAGATCGTCTGGCTGCTGCTCATCTTCGCCGTTCTCTACATCGTGCTGTCGAAGGGCCTGCTGCCCCGCGTCAGCGGCGCGATCGACGAGCGCGGCGCCAAGATCGCCGGCGACATCGCCGACGCCCGTCGTCTGAAGGACGAAGCCGAGGTGCAGGCCCGCGCGGCCGCCGCCGAGGTGGCCGAGGCTCGCGCCAAGGCCCAGAAGACCGCGGCTGACGCCAAGGCCCAGGCTTCGGCGCAAGCCGCCGAGCGCCAGGCCAAGGAAGAAGCCGTGCTGGCCGAAAAGCTGGCCGCGGCGGAAGCCTCGATCCAGGCCGCCCGCGACGAGGCCATGAGCCACGTCCGCACGGTGGCCGAGGAGACGGCCGGCGCGATCGTCGAGAAGCTGACGGGCAAGGCGGCTTCGGCCGCCGAGCTCAAGACGGCTCTGGCCTAAGGAGTAGCGGACCATGGAACACGAATCCCTGTTCAGCTTCTCCAACCCGGAGTTCTGGGTGCTGGTCGCCCTGGTGATCTTCTTCGGCCTGCTGGTCGTTCTGAAGGTCCTGCCGGGCGCCCTGTTCGGCGCGCTTGACGGCTACGCCGCCAAGATCCAGGCCGAACTCGACGAAGCCCAGAAGCTCCGCGAGGAGGCGCAAGCCCTGCTCGCCGAGGTCAAGGCCCAGCGCGAGGAAGCCGAGCGCCAGGCTTCGGCCATGCTCGAGGCGGCCAAGGCGGACGCGGTCCGTCTGGCGGCCGAGGCCAAGGAAAAGCTCGAGGAGCAGATCACGCGCCGCGCCCAAATGGCCGAGCGCAAGATCGCCCAGGCGGAGGCCCAGGCCGCCGCGGACGTCAAGGCCGCGGCCGTCGATCTCGCCGCCCAGGCGGCCGAGGCGGTGCTTCTGGCCCGCGTCGGAACCGGCGCCGACCCTCTGCTCGACGCGGCCATCGGCCAGATCGGCAGCAAGCTGCAGTAGTCCTCTTTGGACGGCTGAAAGATCGAAGGCGCGGCTCGCAAGGGCCGCGCCTTTTTCGTTCTGGATCCCTCTCTCATCGAGAGAGGGAGGGGCCCACGCGGAGCGTGGGAGGGTGAGAGGTTACAGTCTGTCCGGACAAGGTACGGGCGGAGCGGAGATCACCCCAGGGGGCGGATAAGCCCCTCGAAGAACGAGCGATGCAGGGATCGAGGTTCGCCGGCCAACGGTGAAACCTCTCACCCTCCCACCGCCTGCGGCGGCGGGCCCCTCCCTCTCTCTAAGAGAGAGGGTTCTGACTAGGCCGCTCGCTTCCTCAGCCACTTCCGCACAGCCTTGCGCCCCCGCTTCAGCACCCGCCAGGCCGGCCGGCGCAGGAACACCTTCTCGCTCCGCAGCAGCTGCTGCCAGGCTACCAGCAGGATCTCCGGCTCGCGGCGCATCAGCCTCCGGATCGGGAAGATCAGCTTGGGGTGGCGCTTCTGCCAGCGGATGAAGCGGCGGCGGGCCTGGAACGAGTTGCGCAGCACCACCATCAGCCCGATGACCAGCAGCGGCAGGCCGACGTGGCCGGGCAGGGGCGTGAGGATCGCCCCGGCCAGTAGGATCAGGCAGCCCAGGGCGATCAGCAGCAGCCGCGCGACGCGGGCCAGGGTCTCGCGAAGGACGAAGGCCAGTCGCCTGCGGCGCAGGCTCGACAGGCGACGGACGACCCTTGGGTCGCGGGGGCTCACTGGCCGCGCGGGTTGACCTGGCCCCGGCGCTTGAAGGACTTGCGCCAGCGCTTGGCCACCCGCCAGCGGCGCGGCACGACCAGCTTCTCGATGCGCAGCACCTGCTGCCAGGCCACCAGCACGACTTCCGGCTCGCGACGCAGCAGGCGGCGCAGCGGGAAGACCAGCTTGGGGTGGGCGTGCTGGAAGCGCACGAACTGCTTGCGGGCCTTGAACGAGTTACGCAGCACCAGCATCAGGCCGATGACCGTCAGCGGCACGCCCATGGGGCCGGGCAGGGGCGCGATCAGAAAGCCCGCGGCGATGAACACCAGGCCCAAAGCCACCAGCAGGCCGCGAATAATCCGGCCGAGAAGCTCGCGGGCGAGTTCGTCGGCGGCGGAGAGGCGCACGGGCGTCATGGCGATGGCGAAGTTCATGGGGGGCTGAACGGGGTATGTGGTCCGCCGGTTTCCGACAAAGCGCCGGCCCCCTCTTCCCACACGGTGCATATGGAAACGGGGCGCCCTTCCGTAAAGGCGCCCCGTTCCGCTTTCGTGCCTGTGTTGCGCCTATTCCGCTGCGAGTGGCGCGGGGGCAACAGGTTTCCACTTCAACTTCGGCTTTCGCGCCGCCAGGGTCTCGTCCAGACGCTTCAGCGGGGCCAGGTGCGGGGCGTTCTTGAACCGCGCGACCTCGCCGGCCTTGGCCGATTCCGCGAGCAGACGGAGGGCTTCGATGAAGCGGTCGAGTTCGGCCTTCGACTCGGTCTCGGTCGGCTCGATCAGCATCGCGCCATGCACCACCAGCGGGAAGTACATGGTCATCGGGTGGAAGCCCTCGTCGATCATCGCCTTGGCGAAATCGAGCGTGGTGACGCCGGTGCCTTCCAGCCAGGCGTCGTCGAACAGCGCCTCGTGCATGCACGGGCCTTCGGGGAAGGCCGGGCTCATCAGGTCCTTGAGGCGGGCCTTGATGTAGTTGGCGTTCAGCACCGCGTCCTCGGCAACCTGGCGCAGGCCGTCGGCGCCGTGGCTGAGCATGTAGGCGTAGGCGCGCACGTACATGCCCATCTGGCCGTGGAAGGCGCTCATCCGGCCAAAGGCCTGGGCGGCGACGCCCTCGGCTTCCTCGATCAGCTTGTAGCCGCCGTCGTCATGCACCACCCACGGAGTGGGGGCGAAGGGCGCCAGGGCCTCGCTCAGCACCACCGGACCCGCGCCCGGACCGCCGCCGCCGTGGGGCGTCGAGAAGGTCTTGTGCAGGTTGATGTGCATGGCGTCGACGCCCAGGTCGCCCGGGCGCACCCGGCCGACGATGGCGTTGAAATTGGCGCCGTCGCAGTAGAAGTACGCGCCCGCCGCGTGGGTCAGGCGGGCGATCTCCACCACGTCCCGCTCGAACAGGCCGCAGGTGTTGGGGTTGGTGACCATGATCGCCGCCACGTGGTCGCCGAGCTTGGCTTCCAGGTCGGCGAGGTCGACACGGCCGTCGTCGGTCTGGGCGATCTCGACGACCGTATAGCCGCAGAAGGCCGCCGTGGCCGGGTTGGTGCCGTGAGCGCTGGTCGGGGCCAGCACGGTCTTGCGGTGGCCGTTGCCGGCCGCCTCGTGGGCGGCGCGGATGGCCAGCAGGCCGCACAGCTCGCCGTGGGCGCCGGCCTTAGGCGAAAGGGCGACGGCGGGCATGCCCGTCAGGGTCTTCAGCCAGTGGGCCAGGTTGTCCATCAGCTCGATGGCGCCCTGCACCGTCGACTGCGGCTGCAGCGGGTGGATGTCCGACAGGCCCGGCAGGCGCGCCATCTTCTCGTTGAGGCGCGGGTTGTGCTTCATCGTGCACGAGCCCAGCGGATAGAGCGCCAGGTCGATGGCGTGGTTCTTCTGGGACAGGCGCACGTAGTGGCGCACGGCTTCCGGCTCGCTCAGGCCCGGCAGGCCGATGGCGTCGTCGCGGGTCAGGCCGGCCAGGGCGCTGTCGGCGGCGACGGCGTCCGGCAGGTCGACGCCGGTCTTGGTCCAGCCGCCCAGTTCGAAGATCAGCGGCTCGTCCTGCAGCAGGCCACGGCCGCCCGACAGGGAGGCGAAGCCGGCGTCGTCATTGGAAGCTTCGGGACGGGTGGGACGTCCGACATTGTTCATGCTCATTGGACGGCTCCGGCCAGCAGCTTGGCGAAGAAGGTGATGTCGGTGTCGAGCGTGGTCTCGGTGGTCGCGACCAGCAGCACGTCGTCCAGGCCCGAGCCCGGCTCCAGGCGCGAATAGGGCACGCCGGCGATGACGCCGTGGGCGGCCAGGGTCTCGACGACCTCGGCGGCGTCCTTGGGCAGGCGCACGGCGAACTCGTTGAAGAACCGCGGCGTCAGGATCTCGACGCCGGGGATGGCCGCCAGGGCCTTGGCCGTGGCCAGCGCCTTCTGGTGGTTCAGCGAGGCCAGCTGGCGCAGGCCCTGCTCGCCCAGCAGGCTCATGTGGATCGAGAAGGCCAGGGCGCACAGGCCGCTGTTGGTGCAGATGTTCGACGTGGCCTTGTCGCGGCGGATGTGCTGCTCGCGGGTCGACAGGGTCAGCACGAAACCGCGCTTGCCGTCGGCGTCCACGGTCTCGCCGCAGAGGCGGCCGGGGGCCTGGCGGACGAACTTTTCCTTGCAGGCGAAGAGGCCGACATAGGGGCCGCCGAAGTTCAGGCCGTTGCCGATCGACTGGCCCTCGGCCACGGCGATATCGGCGCCCATGGCGCCCGGCGACTTCAGCAGGCCATACGAGACGGCCTCGGTGGTGACCACGATCAGCAGGGCGCCGGCTGCGTGGGCGGCCTCGGCGATCTTGGTCACGTCGGTGGCCGTGCCGAAGACGTTGGGGGTCTGGACGACGACGCAGGCCGTGTCGGCGTCGATGGCGGCGATCACCGCGTCCTCGGCGTCGATGGCGGCCGGCAGGCGCAGGGTGGTCACGCCGGCGGCGTGGGCCAGGGTCTCGACCGCGCCGACATAGTGCGGGTGGACGCCGCCCGACAGCACGGCCTTGGTCTTGCGGGTGACGCGCTGGGCCATCATCACGGCCTCGGCCGTGGCGGTGGAGCCGTCATAGAGCGAGGCGTTGGCCACTTCCATGCCGGTCAGGGCGGCGACCTGGCTCTGGAACTCGAACAGCACCTGCAGCGTGCCCTGGGCGATTTCTGGCTGGTAGGGCGTGTAGCTGGTCAGGAATTCCGACCGCTGGATGATGTGGTCGACCGTGGCCGGCACGTGGTGGCGATAGGCCCCGGCCCCGACGAAGAACGGCCCCTCGGCGGCCGAGCGGTTGCGGCGCGACAGCCGGAGCATCTCGCGCTCGACTTCCAGTTCGCCGGCGTGATGGGGCAGGTCCACAGGCTCGCTGCGGCGGGCGACGGCCGGCACGTCGACGAACAGCTCGTCGATCGAGCCCGCGCCGATCACGCCGAGCATGTCGGCGCGGTCTTCGGGGGTCAGGGGGAGGTAGCGCATGAAAAGCTTCCGCAGCGAACTCCCTTCCCCCTTGATGGGGGAAGGGCCGGGGATGGGGTGGTAGCGGCGGTGGGGTCACCCCCACCCCTGCCCCTCCCCCATCAAGGGGGAGGGGTTCTGGGTCAGAGCGTCGCCAGGAACGCCTCGTAGGCGTCGCGGTCCATCAGGGCGTCGACCTCGGCCGGGTTGGAGAGCTTCAGCTTGGCGAACCAGCCGCCGCTTTCCGGCACGGCGTTGACGGTTTCCGGCGCATCGCCCAGCTCGGCGTTGGCTTCCACGACTTCGCCCGACACCGGGGCGTAGACGTCGGAGGCGGCCTTGACGCTCTCGACGACGGCCAGGCCTTCGCCCTGGGCGACCGTCTTGCCGACTTCCGGAACTTCGACGAACACCACGTCGCCCAGCTGCTCGGCGGCGTAGGCGGTGATGCCGACGGTGGCGATGTCGCCTTCGACGGCGACCCATTCGTGATCTTTGGTGAAGCGCATTGTCCTGGCCCTCTGGATTTAAAGTTTGCGCACGTAGCGGGTGGGAACGAACGGGGAGGCGACGACCTCGGCGGCCGCCGGCTTGCCCCGGACGATGACTTTCAACTGCGACCCGAGCACGGCGTAGGCCGGGGGCACGAAACCGATGGCGATGGCGCCGCCGAAGCTGGGGCCGAAGCCGCCGCTGGTGACCTTGCCGATCACAGCGCCGTCGGCGTCGGCGATCTCGGCGCCTTCGCGGGCCGGGGCGCCTTCCAGCACCTTGAGGTTTACGCGGACGCGCGACAGCTCGCCGGCCAGTTCCTTGGTGATGCGCGCCGCGCCCAGGAAGTCGCCGGCCTCGCGGCGGCTCTTGCCGACGGCGAAGTTCAGGCCGGCCTCGATCGGCGAGACGGTCTCGTCCAGGTCGTGGCCGTAGAGCGGCAGGCCCGCTTCCAGGCGCAGGCTGTCGCGGGCGCCCAGGCCGATCGGCTTGACGCGCTCGTCGGCCAGCAGGGTGTTCCAGACGCGCTCGGCGGCGTCGGCGGGCACCGAGATCTCGTAGCCGTCCTCGCCGGTGTAGCCCGAGCGGGAGATGATGGCGTCGACGCCAAACGCGGTGAGTGCGCGGGCGTCCATGAACACCATCTGCGCGGCTTCCGGCACGTGGGCGGCCAGCACGGCGGCGGCCTCGGGGCCTTGCAGGGCCAGCAGGGCGCGGTCTTCCAGGCGCGTGACGGTGGCTTCGCCGGCCAGCTCGCGGGCGATGATCGCGTAGTCGTTGTCCTTGCAGGCGCCGTTGACCACGACGAACAGACCATCGTCGTCGGGACGGGCGGTCATCAGGTCGTCGATGATCCCGCCGTCGGCGTTCAACAGCACGCCGTAGCGCTGCTTGCCGGCCTTCAGGCCCTGGTAGTCGGCCGAGACCACTTTCTCGAAGCTCTTGGCGGGGTTTTCGCCGCGCAGCCGGGCCTGGCCCATGTGCGAGACGTCGAACAGGCCCGCGTGCTCGCGGGTCCAGAGGTGCTCCTTGAGCACGCCGTCCTTGTACTGCACCGGCATGTGGTAGCCCGCGAACGGAACCATGCGCGCGCCGGCGGCGACGTGCGCGTCGTAGAGCGGGGTCTTCTTGAGGTCTTCGGTGGACACGCGGAGGGCTCCAAACGGGGACGGCGCTGCAAGCCCGGCTTTCGCCTGGCGATAGCGCCCCCGCTGTCCCTTTGACCTGAGAGATTCCGGACCTGAAACAGGCCCTTGCTCCTTCGGCGGGCAGCTCTCGCAAGCTGCCACTTTCCAGCGTTCCTAAACCCGCGCGGTCCTTTTGCCTGAGCGTTTCCGGGGCGGTTGCGCCTTCGGCCTCGGGAGCGAATCCCGACGTCTCCCGCGAGGGTCAAGGCGGTCAATGAGCGAGGCGGGGGAGGGAGTCAAGCGCGGCCGAGATCTGGGCGGGCGGGGATCTGGCGACGCCGGGATTCAAGGCGCGTCGCGGCTTGGCTTCAGGCCAGCCGCTTCACCGTCGGTGGATAGAGAGAGGCCACCTCGATCAGCGCCTCGTGGGTGCAAAGCGCCCAGTGTCGCAGCACGTTCGGCGGATCGGGCGGAAAGCCCTGCATGGCGGCGACGTAATAGGGATCGGCATGGCTGCCGGCGCGGATGAAGGTCAGGAACGGGCTGTCGGGTGGTTCTTCGACCAGCGTCTGGGTGCTTGGGCCGCCGGTGGGAAACGGGTCGCCCCGCACCAGAACGCCAACCGTGACCTCCCAGCTGAGTTCGAAGGTCTCGCCCTCCGCGGCCTCGACGACCAGCCGCAGGCCGCGATCGGAGATCACTTCGATCTCCATCAGCGAAGGCGGAAAGGGAATATCGGGCAGCGCTTCGTCCACGGGTTCAAGCCTTGGTGCGGCCACCCTGGCCGATGAAGCCGACGATCAGGAACTGCAGCACCGCGCCCATGGCCACGCCCAGCAGGGTGACGCCGAGCCAGGTGGTCGCCTTGGCCGCGGGGCCGACGCCCGCGCTTCCGACCCAGAGATAGACGCTCCAGAGGACCGCCGCGCCGACCACGGGGCCGATGAAGGCGAGGTTGGCCTTCGGACCCAGCCGGCGGCGGGCGATGAGCACCAGTATGGCGCAGCCGACCGCCTCGATCAGCGGGCCGACCAGGCTGACCGGTCCCTTGTCGGGCACGGCCGGGCCGCATAGCACCGTCAGTCCGATGGCCAGGCAGCCGATCGTCCAGTAGCGGCGAACGCCGATGGGGCCTTCTTTCACGCCGGATCCGGTCAGGCGTGGGGCATGCTGGCGCGCACCTGGGCGCGCAGGACGTCGATGGGGGCCAGGCCCGCGTCGGTCTTGAAGTGCCAGTAGGTCCAGCCGTTGCAGGCCGGGGCCGACTGCACCATGGCGCCGATCTTGTGGATCGAGCCCGACAGGTCGCCGACCGCGATCGAGCCGTCCGGACGGACCTTGGCGACGTGGTTGCCCTTCGAGCAATAGAGGGTGTCGCCCGGATGCAGCAGGCCGGCCTCGACGATGGTGCCGAACGGCACGCGCGGCTCGGACCGCTTGCTGCCCATCACTTCCAGGTCCTGCGGAGCGATCGGGATGACCTTGGCGATCCGCTCCTTGGCGTGGCCGACATATTCGGCCTCGCGCTCGATGCCGATGAACTTGCGGCCCAGGCGCTTGGCGGCCGCGCCGGTGGTGCCGACGCCGAAGAACGGATCCAGGATCACGTCGCCCGGCTTGGTGGTCGACAGGATCACCCGGTAGAGCAGGGCTTCCGGCTTCTGGGTCGGGTGGGCCTTGTTGCCGTCGGCGCCCTTGATGCGCTCCTCGCCGGTGCACAGCGGGATGGTCCAGTCCGAGCGCATCTGCACTTCGTCATTGGCCATCTTCAGGGCGTCGTAATTGAAGGTGTAGCGCTTGGCGTTCTGGCTCTTGGAGGCCCAGATCAGGGTCTCGTGGGCGTTGGCGAAGCGGGTGCCCTTGAAGTTGGGCATAGGGTTGGTCTTGCGCCAGATGACGTCGTTGAGGATCCAGAAGCCCAGGTCCTGCACGGCCACGCCGACGCGGAAGATGTTGTGGTAGCTGCCGATCACCCAGATCGCGCCGTCGTCCTTGAGGACGCGGCGGGCGGCCTTCAGCCACTCGCGGGTGAACTTGTCGTAGGCGGCGAAGCTTTCGAACTGGTCCCAGTGGTCGTCGACCGCATCGACCTTGGAATTGTCTGGACGCAGCAGGTCGCCGCCGAGCTGCAGGTTGTAGGGCGGATCGGCGAAGATCAGGTCGACCGACTTCTCGGGCAGGGCGTTCATCGCCTCGATGCAGTCGCCCTGGATGATGGTTTCCGGCCCGAAGGACATGTCCGCTTCCCTGAAAAACACCCAAGGGAATCATGGAGTCCCGTGGTTACCCGGGAATGAACGGTCATGGTTAGCCGACGGTTAATCGCGAATCCGAAATCGGTTAACGATGCTTGATGTTCCTGTAATGTTCCGTATTGTGGACTCGACCGAGACGCGAAGAGGCGGGACGAGGGGGAAGGGGCATGGCGCTGATCCGCGGTTTCATCGCCGCCAGCCTCGACGGTTGCGTGGCCGACGCGGACGGCGGGGTGCAGTGGCTGGCGCCGTTCCGCAAGGTGGATCCCGGCTACGGCGCCTTCATCGACGACGTCGGCACCGTGGTGATGGGTCGGCGCACCTACGACCTGATCCCGAGCCTTGGCACGGGCTGGCCCTATGCCGGCAAGCGCGGCTTCGTCGTCACCTCGCGGCGGGGAGATCCGGTGCAGCGCGGGGTGAAGTTCTGGCGCGAGGGGGTGCCCGACCTGATCGAGCGCCTGCGCGACCTCGACGACGGCGACGCGTGGGTGGTGGGCGGCGCGGGCCTGCTGGCCGCCTTCGCCGAGGAGGGCGCGCTGGACCGCCTGTCGCTGCTGATCGCGCCGGTGCTGCTGGGCGAGGGCCTGCGCCTCTTTCCCGAACGCACCGGCGCGCCGCGGGGGCTGGTGCTGCGAGGAACGGCCGCCCTGGCCATGGGCGTGGTTCGGCTGGACTACGAACTGCCGCCGGTCAGGCCGGGACGGGGGAGAGGCCGGGCGGCGGGGCCGCAGGGCGTGGCGGAGGCGTAGGGAAGGCTTGGGGTCAGGCTAGGCGTCGTCGTTCGGTAGCGGCAGGTAGGCCGAGAACCGCGCTCCGGAGCGATCGCTGCGATTGCGGGCCACGATCCTGCCGCCGTGGGCCTCGGCCAGCTTGGCGGCCAGGGTCAGGCCCATGCCGCTTCCCGGACGACCCAGGCGCCGGTCGGCGCCGCCGCGCCAGAAGGGAATGAACAGCTTTTCCTGTTCCTCCGGCGGAAAGCCGTCGCCCTCGTCGATCACCGTGACGATGACCTGCCGGTCCTTGACGACCAGATAGATCGTCACCGTGCTGCCGGCCGGACCGTGCTTGATGGCGTTGGTCAGCAGGTTGGTGAAGATCTGGGTCAGGCGCAGGGGATCGCCGAGCATTTCGGCGGCGACGTAGTTGGCTTCCAAGGTGATCCTGGCCTGATCGGCGACGTCGCGCAGATCGGCCACGACCTGGCGCAGTACGTCGTCGACGTGAACCTTGCGCTGGTCCAGCCTCAGGGCGCCGGCGTCGGCGAGCGACAGAGTGTGCAGGTCCTCCACCAGCCGCGACAGGTGTTCGACCTGGCGCAGCAGCCGGTCGGCCTCGCCGGCGGCCGGATCGATCACCCCGTCGGCCAGGGCGTGCAGGCGGCCCGTCAGTATGGTCAGCGGGGTGCGCAGCTCGTGGGCGATGCCGGCGGTCAGCACTGTCCGCTCGCGTTCATAGACGTCGATCTGCGCGGCCATCTGGTTGAAGCTGTCGATCAGGACGCCGACCTCGCCCGTGCTCGAGCCCTTGTCGACCCGCACCGAGCGGTCGCCAGCGGACACCTGGGCGGCCGCCCTGGCCACCGCCGTGATCGGGCGGCTGATCCGCCGGGCCAGCCAGACCGCCGCGGCGCCGCCCGCGCTCGCCGAGATGAGGGCGATGATCGCGACGAACCGGAAATTGTTCAGCGCCTGCCGCTCGGGATTGTACCGGGCGTAGAGGTCGAAGAACCGCTCGCTGTCGCCCTGGCGGCCGTTCACCAGCGCCTGGATCTCCGCCCAGGCTTCGGGGGGCATGCGCCGCGTCGCGTCGTGCAGCAGCCAGACGGCGGAGGCGTGATAGGCGAAGAGGCCCACCGCCATGGTGATCAGGGTCGTCAGTCCCGCCAGCAGCAGCAGCTGGGAGACGATGCGATGGGTCATTCTGACCATAGTCGGTATCCCACGCCCCGAACCGGTTCGATCATCCCGGGGCAGCCGGCCGCGGTGAGCTTTCGCCGCAGCTTGGAAAGATGGCTGTCGACCACGCGGTCGAAGGCCGGGCTGTCGGGGGCCGCGGCGTCGAGAATTTCGGCCCGCGAGATGGCCCTGCGCGGCTGGCGGGCCAGATAGGCCAGAACCTCGAATTCGGTCGGCGTCAGGGCCAGGCGCACCCCTTCGCCGGTCTTGGCGCGGCAGGTGACGATGCGCGCATCGAGGTCGATGACCAGATCGCCGACGCTGATGTGGCGGCGTCCTGCGCCGCCCTGCGTACGCCTCAGGACCGCCCGGATGCGCTCGACCACCTCCGACGGGTTGAACGGCTTGACCACATAGTCGTCGGCGCCGATCCGCAGCGACGACAGCTTGGTCACCTCGTCGCCGAAGGCGCTGACGACGATCACCGGGGTGTCGAAGCGCCGGCGGATCGAGGTCAGGACGTCGAGGCCGTCGCCGCCCGGCAGTCCGACATCGAGCAACACCAGGTCTGGCCTGAGCTGGGCGTGGTCGCGGATCGCGTCCTGCACGGTCGTCGCTCGCGAGGCCGCGTAGCCGGCGCGCTCCACATAGGCGGCCAGAAGGTCGGCGATCTCGATCTCGTCCTCGACGATCAGAATGCGATGGCTCATGCCCCAGGCCTTTCACGGCGCCTTATGACGCGGCTTGATGGAGAGACGATGGAGGGCGCCCGGGCTGTTCTCCACAAAGAGGGCGACACCTAGCGCCAATGACGAGCGCGCCGCCACCGTCGCGCCCGGCTACGGATCGTCACACCCCTGCATGAGCCGGCAAAAGCGCGCCGCCGACGAAAAGGCGCCGCCTCCATCGTTCGTCCATCGAGCGCTACTCAACCCTCCATGTTCGGCGTGCATCTCAGCAACGACGCCGGCCGCGACGGCTGGCTTTCGACACGGGCGTTCGGACGATGGCGATGCTGAGACAGTGCTGGATATCGCTGCTGCTCGGCGGAGCCTCGCCGGCGCCGGACGCCCCTGGCGACGCTCTCATCGACGCAGACGAAATCGCCTCCCGCTCGCGGCCCATGGGGCCGCCGACGTCCGACCTTCAGGAAAGTCTTCCAGTGAAAGCGCCCATGCACCGCTCGTTCAAAGCCTTCCCGCGCCTGCTCGCGGTCGCTCCCGTCGGCGCCCTGATGTTCTGGGGCGCGGCGGCCTACGCCCAGGGGCAGGCCGAAGATCACGTGGTGGTCGGTCTCGGCGCGGGCTATGGCCCCGCCTATGAGGGGGGCGACAAATATCGCGTCATGCCCATCCCGGCGATCGACGTGAAGAGGGGGCGCTTCTTCGCCAACTTCCGAAACGGCCTGGGCCTGGATCTGCTGGAAAGCGACCACCTGACCATCGGCGCGGGCGTCGTCTACCTGCCCGGCTATCGTCGCCAGGACGTGCCCCAGGGGATCGACAAGCTGGACATCGGCGCCGGCGGCCGGGTTTTCGCCAGTCTCAGGGAGGTCGGTTTCGTCGGCTCGGTCGGGATCACCCAGGGTCTCGCCGGCGGGAGCAAGGGCCTGGTCGCCGACGCCAGCCTGTCCTACCCGATTTCCCTGACCGATCGCTTCACCGTCGTTCCGTCGATCGGCGCTACCTGGGCGGACGGGAAATACAACGACAGCTATTTCGGGGTCGATCAGGCCGAGGCGGCCGCCTCGGGCCTGTCGCGCTTCGAGGCCGGAAGCGGCTTCAAGGACGCCTCGGCGATGCTGAACCTCAACTACCGCCTGACCGATCGGATCAATCTGGGCGTCTCGGGCGGCGTGACCAGGCTGATGGGCGACGACAAGGACAGTCCCCTGGTCGCTTACAAGACCCAGCCCGTCGGCTTCCTCTCGATCTCCTACCGGTTCCGCTCCTAGGGCGCCAGCACCACCCCGACGCTGGGCGAGGTTCCGCCGTCGACCTGGGCCAGGAAGGCCTGGGCGATCGCCTCACGGCCCTCGCCGCGCTCCACCGTCAGCCAGCGGGGTGCATCGGCGACGAAGGGAACCCAGGCGGCGCCGTAGCGGGTTTCGAACTCGCCGGGCGCCCAGTCCTGGCGGCGCTTGGCGATGCGGTCGGGGGCGAAGAAGAACACGGGCTTGGGGCCGGGCAGGGAGCCACCGCCGCGTTCGGTCTCCCAGTGCGTGCCGCCGACCAGAAGGGAGAAGGCCAGATCCTCGCCGAAGGTCTCGTGCACGCTGCGCAGCACCGCCGCGTCGCCCGCGAAGTCGACGAACACCGCCGGGCGCTCGATCGGCGCCGCCGGCAGGTCGGCATAGGTCACGACCTGGTCGTAGACGCCTAAGGCTTCGACGAAGGCGACGTTGCGCGGCGAGGTCAGGCCCACGACCTTGGCCGCCCCGCGGCGCCTAAGCAGATGGGCCAGGCCGATCGCGGTCTTGGCCGAGGCGCTGGACAGGATCACCGATTTCGCGCCGAACAGGGCGCTCTCGTCCAGAAAGTCCTCGATGAGGAACGAGGTGATGAAGAGGGGCTGCAGCAGGGCCTTGTGAGCTTCCAGCCCGTCGTCGTCGCCGACCGCCTGGTACTGGTTGTAGACCGCCGCCAGCTGGGCGCGGTGGGGCGAGACGTCGGTGAAGCCGGTGCGGCCGGGCCGGGCCTGCACCGTCAGGTGCGTCGACATCGGCCAGTAGCCGTAGAAGCGTTGGCCGACCGCGATGTCGGGATGGGCCGAGGCCTCGACCCGGGCGTGGCCCCAGACCGGCACGCGGCCGAAGCCTTCCGGGGCGGGGAAGAAATCCCAATAGCGCATGGCCTCGCCGAACACGGCGTAGGTGATGTTGTTGGCGGTCAGGGCGAAGCTCTCGATCGCCAGCCTTGCCTGGCCGTCCTCGAGCGGCGGCGGCTCGGTCTCGCGGAATTCGGTGCGGCGCAGGTCGGACTTGGCGACCAGAAAATCCCAGGCCATGGCGAGCCTCCCGTTCGTCGCCGGGAGTAGGCGGCAGG
Source organism: Caulobacter sp. SRI_008 (assembly GCF_057586355.1). NCBI lineage: Bacteria > Pseudomonadati > Pseudomonadota > Alphaproteobacteria > Caulobacterales > Caulobacteraceae > Caulobacter > Caulobacter sp. SRI_008. The sequence goes on along the minus strand of NZ_JBYCZS010000032.1, from coordinate 41,912 downwards.
CTCGAACACAAGCCAAACAATTGTTTGAATTCTTGCCGCCCGCAGCGTCAACGGCGCATGGTCGCCGGCAAAAGGGAGAAACGACCATGAGCCTTGCGGGCAAGACCCTGTTCATCACCGGCGCCAGCCGCGGCATCGGCCTGGCCATCGCGCTGCGGGCCGCGCGCGACGGGGCCAATATCGTCGTCGCCGCCAAGACCGCCGACCCGCATCCCAAGCTGCCCGGCACCATCTATTCCGCCGCAGACGAGATCGCCGCGGCCGGCGGCGTGGCCCTGCCGCTGGTGGTCGACGTGCGCGACGAGGCCAGCGTGCAGTCGGCGGTCGACCAGGCCGTCGAGCGGTTCGGCGGCATCGACATTCTCGTCAACAACGCCTCGGCCATCTCGCTGACCGGCACGCTGTCGACCGACATGAAGCGCTACGACCTGATGCATCAGGTCAATACGCGCGGCACCTTCCTGACGTCGAAGGCCTGCATCCCGCACCTGAGGAAGTCGGCCAATCCGCACGTGCTGATGCTGTCGCCGCCGCTCGACATGAGCCCGCGGTGGTTTGGCGGCCACGTGGCCTACACCATGGCCAAGTTCGGCATGTCGATGTGCGTGCTGGGCATGGCCGAGGAGTTCAAGAGCGACGGGATCGCCTTCAACGCCCTATGGCCGCGCACCGGCATCGCCACCGCCGCCATCCAGTTCGCCCTGACCGGCGAGGAAGGCCTGCGCCACTGCCGCACCCCCGAGATCATGGCCGACGCCGCCCACGCGATCTTCGAAAAGCCGTCGCGCGAGCTCACCGGCCAGTTCCTGATCGACGACACGTTCCTCTACGGCGAGGGCGTACGCGAGTTCGACCAGTACCGCGTCGATCCCACCGCCAGCCTGATGCCGGACTTCTTCGTGCCCGAAGACAGCGTTCCGCCGCCGGGGGTGGTGATCGGTTAGAGAGCGCGGCTTTCTTTTACATGTCGCGCTCAACGTGTTATTGAAATGCGATTTCTTTAACATGATGGGTGCGACGTGTTAAAGCCGACCTATGTCATTCCGCCGCTGCCGCCGGCAGTGGAATTGGAGACGACGGCGGTGCTGCGCGAGGCGGCGCGAGCGCACCGCTATCTGGCCGAGCTCAAGGGGCGCGCCGGTACGATCCCCAACCAGGGCATCCTGATCGACACCCTCTCGCTGCAGGAAGCGCGCGCCAGTTCGGAAATCGAGAACATCGTCACCACCCAGGACGAGATGTTCCAGGCCACCCTTCTGCTCGAGGCGGGGCAGGGCGGTCCCGCCAAGGAGGTCGCGCTCTACAGGGATGCTCTAAAGCGCGGTTTTGACCGGTTGCGCGAGAGCGACGGGCTGCTGACCAACAACATGCTCGTCGAGATGTTCCAGGTGCTCAAGCGCACCGGCGGCGACTTCCGTTCGACGCCAGGGACGGCGCTCTACAACGACGTCACCGGCCAGATCGTCTACGTGCCGCCGCAGGATCGCGACGCGATCGTCGCCCACATGACGGCGCTGGAGCGTTTCGTGAACGACGATGCGGTCAGCGATCTGGACCCGCTCATCAAGATGGCGCTGATCCACCACCAGTTCGAAAGCATCCACCCGTTCCCGGACGGCAACGGTCGCCTCGGCCGCATTCTCAACGTGCTGTACCTGACCAAGGTCGGGTTGCTGGAGATCCCGATCCTCTATCTCAGCCGCTACGTGATCACCAACAAGGCCGAGTACTACCGCCTGCTGCAGCAGGTGCGCGACGACGGCGCCTGGGAGGCCTGGCTGCTCTACATGCTGCGCGCGGTCGCTGAGACCTCGATCCAGACGCTGGCGCTGGTGCAGGGCGTCGCCGCGTTGATGGCGGACTACAAGGCGCGCCTGCGGACAGGGCATCCCAAGATCTACTCGCAGGATCTGCTCAACAACCTGTTCCGCCACCCCTATACGCGGATCGAGTTCGTGCAGAACGAACTGGGCGTCGTGCGCCAGACGGCGGCCAAGTATCTGGACGAACTGGCGGCCGGAGGGCTGATCGAGAAGCACAGCCAGGGACGCAGCAACTATTACGTCAACCGGCCGCTGGTGGATTTGCTGCTGCGGGTGTCCGGCGGCTGACGCCTCACCGCTTCTTCCGCGCGGCCACCGCCAGCGCCTTGCGCGCCCACTCCACCAGCAGGTCCGGGTCGTCCATGGCGTCGGCCGGGGCGCTCCAGTAGGCCATGGGCTTGCCTTCGCCGAAGGGATCGAAGGCGTGGCCGCCGGCGGCTTCGAACTGGGGTTTGAGGGCCTCGTCGCCCTTGAGGTAGAGGGTGTCGTCGTCGAGGATCGCGAAGAACAGGCCGTTCGCGTAGAGGCCGACTCCGCCGAACATCCGCTTGGGTTTCAGCTGTCCCAGAGGGGTCAGCTGCTCCAGCACGAACTCCAGGAAGTCATTCGAAACCGCCATGCCCGTCACCATCCGTCCCGCCGCGCCAGAAGACGCCGCCCTGATCCTGTCGTTCGTCCGCGACCTGGCGGAGTACGAGAAGCTGCTGCACGCGGTGGAGGCCACGCAAGCCCATGTCGAGGCGGCGCTGTTTGGCGAGCATCCCAAGGCCTTCTGCGACATCGCCGAGATTGACGGCGAGCCGGTGGGTTTCGCCCTGTGGTTCTACAACTTCTCGACCTTCGTCGGCCGGCACGGGATCTATCTGGAGGACCTGTTCGTGCGGCCGGCCGCGCGCGGTTCGGGCGCGGGCAAGGCGCTGCTGGCCAACCTGGCCCGCCGCTGCGTGGCCGAGAACCTGGGGCGGCTGGAATGGGCCGTGCTCGACTGGAACGCCCCGTCGATCGCCTTCTATGACAGCCTCGGCGCGGCGGCGATGGACGAGTGGATCGTGCGGCGGATGACCGGCGAAGCGCTGGAGCGGCTGGCGGGGGGCTGAGCGATCGACCTCGCGCCGCTTCCTTTTTCGCCTTCCTGGGCCTCGTGCCCAGGACCCATGGCGCCGCCGCCTCTGACCCTGAGAGCGTCATCGACCTGAGCGGCTGAACCCTGGACCCTAGGCACAAGGCCTAGGGAAGCAATTTTGGGAAGTGCTGACGCTGGATCTATTCCCCGCCTACTCCAGCCGATCAGCCTTGCGCAGCGCCGGGAACAGCCAGGCCCAGGTTCCGGTGACGACCATGGCGCCCAGCCCGCCGAACACCGCCGCGCCGACCGGGCCGAGCAGCCAGGCGACCGCGCCGCTCTCGACCTCGCCCAGTTCGTTGGAAGCGCTGATGAACACGCCCGAGACGGCCGAGACGCGGCCGCGCATGGCGTCGGGGGTGACGATCTGCACCAGGGTCTGGCGGACATAGACCGACAGCATGTCGGCCCCGCCCAGCACGGCCAGCGAGGCCACCGACAGCCAGACCAGCTTGGACAGGCCGAAGACCACGGTGGCCGCGCCGAACACGAACACCCCGGCGAACATGATCCGGCCGGCGTGGCGGCGGATCGGCTGGCTGGCGAGATAGAGGCCGACCAGGGTGGCGCCGATGGCCGGCGAGGCGCGCAACAGGCCAAAGCCTCCGGGGCCGATGTGCAGCACGTCGCGGGCGAAGACCGGCAGCAGGGCCGTGGCTCCGCCCAGGATCACCGCGAACAGGTCCAGCGAGATCGAGCCGAAGACGATCTTGTTGTTCCAGACATAGGCCAGCCCTTCCTTGATCAGCTCCAGGCGCGAGCCGGGCTGGGCCTCGGGCTTGGTCGGCCGGCGGATGGCCGACAGCAGCAGCAGGCCGACGACGTAGAGAACCGCCGCGCCGCCGAAGGCCAGGCCCGCCGAATGCACCAGCAAGAGGCCGCCCAGCGCCGGGCCGACGATCGAGCCGGCCTGCCAGGCCAGGGCGTTCCAGGCGATCGCCCGGGGCAGCAGCGGCCGGGGCACCAGCATCGGTCCCATGGCGCCGGTCGCGGGCGCCATGAAGGCGCGGCTGGCCCCGAAGAACACGGCGACGACGAAGATCGGCCACAGGGCGTGGATGCCTTTGATCGCCAGGAAGAACAGGATCAGCACGCTGATGATGTCGATCCCCAGGGTGATCATCGCGATGTGCTTGCGGGTGCGGCGGTCGGCCGTCTCGCCAGCCAGCAAGGTCAGCAGGAACAGCGGCACGAACTGCGCCAGGCCGATCATGCTGACCATGAAGGCCGACTCGCCGACCGACATGGTCTGGCGGGCGATGGCGTAGACCTGCCAGCCCAGGGCCACGGCCTGGATCTGCACCCCCAGCGTGCCGACGAAGCGCGCCCCCCAGAAGCAGAGATAGTCCCGCTCGCGCAGCAGGGCGCGGGTCGAGGTGTCGGGTTCTGGCGGCGAAGCAGGGGAGGCGGGGTCTGACATTTCGGCGCGGACCCTGCCCCTTGAGGCGAAGCGTCGCAATCGCGTTTGTCTCATAAGGCCGTCGATTTCGTTGACGTCGGGGTCATACGGCCCTATGCCGCCCGCCTCTGCCACGGGGAGCGCCGCTCATGCGACGCCTGCGACGAACCTGCGCCGCGCCGACTTCGGTCCGCGCCTGAACGCCCCGGAAAGGCGGCCGTCGCGGCCGCGTCACGCGCCGGGGATAAAGCCCCAGTACGTACCCGGATCTTTCGTCGCCCCATGACTGCTTCTTCTGCTTCTTTCGTCGCCGCTATTCCTCAAGATGCTCCCGCCGTCGAGGTCGAGGCCCCGCGCCACGCCGCCGCCGTCGAGGCGCTGGTCGATCGCGCCTTCGGGCCGGGCCGGTTCGCCAAGTCGTCCGAGCGGCTGCGCGAGGGCAATCGCAAGCTGGACGACTGCTCGTTCGTGGCCCTGCGCGGCGACGCGGTGATCGGCAGCGTACGCCTGTGGCCGGTGACCATCGGCGGCAAGCCGGTCGCCTTCCTCGGCCCGCTGGCGGTCGATGCGACCCAGCGCAGCGCCGGCCTGGGCCAGGCCCTGGTCGAGACCGCCTGCGCCGCCGCCGCCAAGGCCGGCTGGGAGGCCGTGCTGCTGGTCGGCGACGCGCCCTATTTCGCCCGCATCGGCTTTTCGGCCGCGCCGGCCGCCAAGGTCGTCATGCCCGGTCCGGCCGACCAGCGCCGGGTGCTGCTGAAGGCCCTGGTTCCCGGCGGGGACGAAGGCTTCGAAGGCCGCGTCGCGGTCGCTTAGGCCCAGCATCGCTTGAGCCGGGCGCGCGCATGGCCTACCTGAGGGCCATGCCCTCCGACACAGCCCGCACCGGACTTCAAGGCGTCGCCGACGCCGCCAAGGCCGCGCAAGGCGGCGAGGGGGAAAAGCGCGGCCTGCCGCCGGCGCATCTGTGGAACCCCGCCCACTGCGGCGACATCGACATCCGCATCCGCAAGGACGGGGTCTGGTTCCATGAAGGCACGCCGATCGGCCGCGAGGCCCTGGTGCGCCTGTTCTCGACCATCCTGCGGCGCGACCCCGACGGCTTCCACCTGGTCACCCCGGTCGAGAAGATGAAGATCGTGGTCGAGGACGCGCCGTTCATCGCCGTGCGCGTCGACCGGGCAGGCGAGGCCCTGCGCTTCCTGACCAATGTCGGCGACGAGGTCGAGGCGGGGCCGGAAAACGCCATCCGCGTCGAGGAGGACCCCGCCACCGGCGAGCCGCGTCCCTATCTGCACGTGCGCCGGGGGCTGGAGGCGCTGATCGCCCGCCCGGTGTTCTACGAGCTGGTCGAGATGGCGGCCGAGGGCGACACGCCGGACGGTTCGCGCCTGGGCGTCTCGTCCAACGGCGCCTGGTTCCCGATTGGGCCGGCCGCATGATCCCGCGAACGGACGTGGCGGCGCGGCGGGCCTGGATCCGCGAGCGCCTGGACCCGATCGAGGCCTATGATCCCACCGTGGAGAACGTCTGGCGCTCGGACTACGACCTCAATCCGGGCCTGAAGATGGACAATCCGCACGCCCTGCGGCCTGCGGCGGTGCTGATCGGCCTGGTCGAGCGCGGCGACACGCTGAACGTCATCCTCACCCGCCGCTCGGACGCGCTGCGCAGCCACACTGGCCAAGTCGCCTTTCCCGGCGGGCGCTGCGATCCGGGCGAGACCCCCTGGGGCACGGCCCTGCGCGAGGCCAACGAGGAGGTGGGGCTGGACCCGCGCTTCGTCGAGGTGGCCGGCCTGCTGAACGGCTACGCCACGGTGACGGGGTTCTACGTGACGCCGGTGGTCGGCTTCGTCGATCCGGACTGCACGCTGATCGCCAATCCCGACGAGGTGGCCGACGTCTTCGAGACGCCGTTCGACTTCCTGATGAACCCGGCCAACCACCAGCGCCAGCATCGCGACACGCCCACGGGGCCGCGCTACTTCTACGCCATGCCGTGGAACGAGCGGTTCATCTGGGGCGCGACGGCCGGGATGTTGCGGGCGCTGTACGAACGGTTGCATCCGGATGTCCCGACAGTTGGGGACGACGGCGTTTCCCCTCTTGGCGGGTCGAGCCATTCCCTGAAATAGTCGTTTGAAAGCAGGACGTCCCACCCGCGCCAACGGGAGACGGCTTGCCGTTGCGTAAAGGGGGACTTCGCGTGCAGACCCAGACCATCGGCAAGGCGCCGTGGATGGAATGGCCCGAGACCAAGGCGGTGATCGCCGCGCTCGAGGCCAAGGGCCGGCCCGGCTGCGCCCGCTTCGTGGGCGGCTGCGTGCGCAACACCCTGATGGGCAAGCCGGTCGACGACATCGACATCGCCACCACCCTGACGCCCGACCAGGTGATCGAGGCCCTGGGCGAGGCGGGCCTGAAGGCCATCCCCACCGGCGTCGACCACGGCACGGTGACGGCGGTGGCCAAGAAGATCCCGTTCGAGATCACCACCCTGCGCCGCGACGTTTCGACCGACGGCCGCCGGGCGGTGGTGGCGTTCACCCACGCCTGGGAAGAAGACGCCCAGCGCCGCGACTTCCGCTTCAACGCCCTCTATGTCGACGGCGAGGGACGGCTCTACGACCCCACCGGCCACGGGGTGCAGGATGCCAAGGACGGCAAGGTGGTGTTCGTCGGCGAGCCGATGACCCGCATCCGCGAGGACTATCTGCGCATCCTGCGCTTCTTCCGCTTCCAGGCCTGGTACGGCAAGGGCGAGCCCGACCAGAAGGCCCTGGCCGCCTGCAAGGCGCTGAAGGGCCTGGTCTCGGGGCGCGCCGCCGAGCGCACCCAGAAGGAAATCCTCAAGCTGCTGGCCGCCGATGATCCGCGTCCGGCCCTGCGGCTGATGGCGGCGACCGGCGTGCTGGCGGCGATCCTGCCGTTCGTCAAATCGCTGGCCCGCCTGGACGGCCTGGTGGCCATCGAGACCGAGCAGCTGTTCGAGAACGATGTCGAGCTGCGGCTGGCGGCCCTGATCCCCGACGACGTGGCCCTGGCCCGCGAGCTGGCCGAGCGCCTGCGCCTGTCCAACGCCCTGAAGGAGCGGCTGGCCGAGGCGGTGGGAACCTCGCCGCGGATCGTCTCGTGGATGAGCCCGCGCGAAGCCCGCCGCGCCGTCTACGCCCTTGGCCTGCGCACCTTCACCGACCGGGTGAAGCTGGCCTGGGCCGCCTCGACCCGCCTGGCCACCACGCCGCAGTGGCGGGCCCTGCTGGCCCTGGCCGAGACCTGGGACCAGCCGTCCTTCCCGCTGACCGGCGAGGAAGTGATGCGCGCCGGCGTGCCCAAGGGGCCGCTGGTCGGCGAGGTGATGCGCGAGGTCGAGATCTGGTGGATCGACCAGGACTTCATCGAGGACAAGCTGTCGGTGATCGAGCGCCTGAAGGCGGTGGTCCAGGGCATGGCGGTTTGAGGCGCGGGATCCTGGCCGCGGTCGCCGCGGCCCTTCCGCTGCTGGGCGCGGTCGAGACGCGGGCGGCGGTGAGTTCCGTCGAGGTCCGAGCCCAGGCCGCGGCGGCCCACGCGGTCAGCCGCACGGTGACGCATCGCGGCGTCCGCCCCTTCGCGACCCTCGACCAGGTCGCGGCCCTGGGCCAGTTCTGGACCTCCAACAGCCTCTACGCCCTTGGCGGCGCGAACGGCGAGCGCCGCTGGGTGATCCGGCGCAGCTTTGGCCAAATGAGCGGCGACAAGGGCCTGGTCTGGGCCGACTCCCGCGCCTGCCCGGCGGTGAAGTCGGTGCTGGAGGCGATGGAGGCCCTGCCGGCGGTGCGCCTCCATGCGCCGGGCGTCGGTCCCCAGAGCCAGAGGGCGCCGCTGATGGACGGTATCGCCCACCGGTTCTGGAACCAGGGCGCACGCACCGGCGCGGCCGACGCCTCGGTGGCCGTCGAGATCGACGGCAATGCGGATTCGCCTGTCGCCCAATGGTGGTCTGACGCCGTGCGCCGTCTGGAAGGTTGCTGGACCGAGCAGGAACCGGCCGCCTGATCCGAATGCCGCGGCCGGGGCCGAAGACGCGGCGGCCGTGGCGGCCTCCACGTGCTTGGACGCCCGGCCGCGTGGAGGCTGGAAGCTATGAATGTCTGAAATGGCTTTGGGCTGAAGGGGTTGATCGGAAGGCCGCCGGTGGAAAATTCCCGGTGGGCGGTTCGTCGACCGCGGCGGCGTGATCTTTGGATCCGTCTCGCTTTCGACTGTTCCTATTTTGTTCCGACGGTGCGACAGAGCCGGACGCCTCGGCCGGACCGGCCGAGGCGATTTTCGGCACCTAGCGGAGTTCGAAGTAGACCGTGCCCTCGCCCTCGGTGTGGGCGACGATGGCGATGTCGTGCTCGACGCCGTCGTCCAGGGTCAGGCGGCCGCCGCCGGCGCGGAAGGCCTCGCGCATCGCGGCGGGCTCGCCCGTCAGGCTGCCCTTGCCGGCTCGCCGCGCGGCCGAGCCGCCGGTGATCAGCAGCGAGAAGTCGATGTCCTGCCGCTGGCGGGAAATGGTCAGGGCGCCGGCGCCCGTACGGGGAGTGGGGGGGACTTTACGCATGGCGATGATAACGCCGAGCTTGGCCGTTTGATCCGGGGCGATCGAAATAAGGCGCCGGTCGAGCAGGTCGTGACGAGATTTTCCAAAAATGAAAGCGGCCTGGCGTCGCTTGTGGAAATGAAAAAGATTCGAAATCGCTTGTGAAATAATCCACAGGCGCGCATGATTTGGCGATCGAATATCGAAATGGTTCGGCCGCTCTCCACGCTTGTTCTTCGGATCGAGCGCCCGAGTCTACCCAAAACCTCTCCGAAAATTTGATCGCGCGGACCATTACGGCCGTGCGGCTACACCTGTCTTAAGGATACTCTCCCATGGCTACCGGCACCGTGAAGTGGTTCAACTCCACCAAGGGCTTCGGCTTCATCCAGCCCGACGACGGCGGCGCGGACGTGTTCGTCCACATCTCGGCCGTCGAGCGCTCGACCCTCGGCTCGCTGAACGAAGGCCAGAAGGTCGCCTTCGAACTCGAGCGCGACCAGCGCAGCGGCAAGATGTCGGCCGGCCAACTCCAGGCCGCCTGATCTCGACGTCTCAATTCGCCCGCGGGATCCTCCCGCGGGCGTTTTCGTGAAGGGATCTCATGAGTTCATTCCAAAACGTCGGCCATGCCGATCGCCTCAAGACCTCGGCCCAGGCCAAGGCGGCCCTGCTGGCCAAGTTCAAGCCCAAGGCGGCTGTCACCGATCCCCAATTCGAAGACCGCGCCGCCCTGCGCGCGGCCGAACTGACCGCGGTTCGCAAGGAGCGGTCCGCCGCACGGGCGCTCATCAAGGCGGAAGCCGTCGAGCAGCAGGCGGCCCAAGACCAGGCTCAGGCGGCTTTGGCCGAAGAAGCGCTTGCCGCCAAGCGTGGAGCGCGTAAGGAACGTAAGGCGCTCACCAACGCTGAAGCTAAGGCCAAGCGCGACGCACGTTACGCCGCGCGTAAGGCCCGCGCCTGACTGCGCGGACTTTCTTACAAAGGGAGCCGCCATGGCCCGCAAGCCGAACTACAATTTCGAACGCCAGGAACGCGAGCGCCTGAAGGCGGCCAAGGCCGCGGAAAAAGCCGCCGAGAAAGCCGCCGAACGCGCGGCCAAGCGCGCCGAGTCGGGCGAAGGCGAGGGCGAGCCCTCGGCCTGATCCGCCGGCCCCGAGCCTAGGGGCCTTACTTCTTTTCCGGGTTCCGGACCGACGGGCCTTCCATCTTGGAGGTGTCGGTGTTGATCGGCGGCAGGTTGGCCGGCCGGCCGGTCAACTGCTCGATCGGATAGATCGTGCCGCACTTGAGCCATTTGCCGGCCCAGGCGCCGCCTCGCGCCTCGCACTTCGCCTTCGGCCACACCCACAGGTAATGATAGCCGAACACGCCAACGATGCTGGCGAGGAAGATGCCGATGAAGATGATCTTCAGGCGGTTGATCGTGCGGTTCATGGCGGCGTCTTAAGCACCGGCCGCGCTATGTGGCTAGCCCCATTTCGCGAGGCGGAGCGCCGGACGGCGCTGACGGCGCGCGGAAGGTGTCGTACATTTGTTTGAATGATCCCTGAAAAAGAGCATTACGCTTACGTTAGGGGAACCTTGCAAACCTGTGCGGACGCGCTAAGTCGATTGTCCAAGCAGGGGAAACCTCGAAAGAGCAGCCAGGAGGCGGCGTAGACCGATGAAGGTTCTGGTCCCGGTCAAACGGGTTATCGATTACAACGTGAAGGCTCGGGTGAAAGCCGACCAGACGGGCGTCGACCTGGCGAACGTCAAGATGTCGATGAACCCGTTCTGCGAGATCGCGGTCGAAGAGGCGGTGCGCCTCAAGGAAAAGGGCGCGGCGACCGAGGTCGTCATCGTCTCGATCGGCCCGGCTCAAGCCCAGGAAACCATCCGCACGGCGCTGGCCATGGGCGGCGACCGCGGCATCCTGATCACCAGCGACGCCGACCTCGAGCCGCTGGCCGTGGCCAAGCTGCTGAAGGCCGTCGTGGCCGAAGAGCAGCCGGGCCTCGTCCTGATGGGCAAGCAGGCCATCGACGGCGACAACAACGCCGTGGGCCAGATGCTGTCGGCCCTGCTCGACTGGCCGCAGGCGACCTACGCCTCGGCGATCGAAATCAGCGGTTCGGCCGCCAAGGTCACCCGCGAAGTCGACGGCGGCCTGCAGACGCTCGACGTCGACCTGCCGGCCGTGGTCACCGCCGACCTGCGCCTGAACGAGCCGCGCTATGCGTCTCTGCCCAACATCATGAAGGCCAAGAAGAAGGAAATCGCGCAGAAGACCGTCGCCGACTATGGCGTCGACGTCGCTCCGCGCCTGACCGTCGTCAAGGTCACCGAGCCCGCCAAGCGTTCGGCGGGCGTCAAGGTCGAGTCCGCCGCCGACCTCGTCTCCAAGCTCACGACCGCGGGGGTGCTGTAATGGCCGTTCTCGTCATCGCCGATAACGACAACGCGCACCTGCGCGACGGCACCCACAAGACCGTCACCGCCGCCCTGAAGCTGTCGGGCGACGTGGACGTGCTGGTGCTGGGTTCGGGCGTCTCGGCCGTCGCCGCTGAGGCCGCCAAGATCGCCGGCGTCCGCAAGGTGCTGACCGCCGAGAGCGACGCCCTGGGTCACGGCATCGCCGAAGCCCAGGCCGACGCCGCCCTGGCCATCGCGGGCGACTACGACGCGATCCTCGTTCCGGCCACCGCCGGCGGCAAGAACTTCGCCCCGCGCATCGCCGCCAAGCTCGACGTCGCGCCGATCAGCGACATCGTCGAAGTGGTGTCGGCCGACACCTTCGTGCGCCCGATCTACGCCGGCAACGCGCTGGAGACCGTCCAGTCGTCCGACGCCAAGAAGGTGATCACCGTCCGTCCTACCGCCTTCCCGGCGGCCGGCGAAGGCGGCTCGGCCTCGGTGGAAGCCGTCTCGGGCGCCGATGCGGCCAAGACCCGCTTCGTCAGCGAAGAGATGGTCAAGTCGGACCGTCCGGAACTGGCCGCGGCCAAGATCGTCGTCTCGGGCGGTCGCGCCATGGGCTCGGCCGAAGAGTTCCAGGCGGTCATCGAGCCCCTGGCCGACAAGCTGGGCGCCGCCGTCGGCGCCTCGCGCGCCGCCGTCGACGCCGGCTACGCCCCGAACGACTACCAGGTCGGCCAGACCGGCAAGGTCGTCGCCCCGCAGCTCTACATCGCCGTGGGCATCTCGGGCGCCATCCAGCACCTGGCCGGCATGAAGGACTCCAAGGTGATCGTCGCGATCAACAAGGACGCCGATGCGCCGATCTTCCAGGTCGCCGACTACGGCCTGGTCGCCGACTACAAGACCGCCGTGCCGGAACTGCTGAGCGCGCTCACCGCCGCCGGCAAGTAAGGCTTCTCGCCTGTCGAGAACGGAAGGCCCGGGAGCGATCCCGGGCCTTTCTTTTTGATCCATGTCCTCCGCAAAACCCCTTATGCGGCCCCCCGGATTTGCGCGGGATCGGGCTTGGGCTTAAGCCGATCCCATGACGCAACAAGCCGACACCCTTTCCGATCTCGACGCCCAGAAGGCCCTTGCAAAGGCCTGGTTCGAGAGCCTGCGCGACCAGATCTGCGCCGCCTTCGAGACCCTGGAGGACGAGGCCCCCGCCGAGCTCTACGGCGACAAGCCGGGCCGCTTCGAGCTGAAGCCGTGGGATCGGCCGGCCGGCGGCGGCGGGGTGAGGGGGATGATGCACGGCCGCCTGTTCGAGAAGGTCGGGGTGCACGTCTCGACGGTGTTCGGGACCTTCCCGCCGGAAATGGCCAAGACCATGCCCGGCGCGGCCGAGGATCCGCGGTTCTTCGCCACCGGCATCAGCCTGATCGCGCACATGACCAATCCGCGCGTGCCGGCCGTGCACATGAACACCCGCTTCATCGCCACGACCAAGGGCTGGTTCGGCGGCGGCGGCGACCTGACCCCGCTGCTCGGCTACCAGCGCCAGCAGGACTTTCCGGACGCCATCGACTTCCACGCGGCCTACCAGCGGGCCTGCGACAAGCACGATCCGGACTGGTACGCCAAGTATAAGGCCTGGTGCGACGAGTACTTCTTCCTGCCCCACCGCAACGAGCCGCGCGGCATCGGCGGCATCTTCTACGACCACCACGACAGCGGCGATTGGGAGCGCGACTTCGCCTTCACCCAGGACGTCGGCCGGGCGTTCCTGGAGATCTACCCCACCCTGGTCCGTCGTCGCATGGGCGAGGCCTGGACGCCGGAAGAGCGCGAGCAGCAACTGGTGCAGCGCGGCCGCTACGTGGAGTTCAACCTGCTCTACGACCGCGGCACGATGTTCGGCCTGAAGACCGGCGGCAATGTGGAGTCGATCCTCAGCTCCATGCCGCCCGAGGTGAAGTGGCCGTAAGGGGCGATTCTGAGGCGGTGTCGGGCGGCTACAATTCATATGGGTTGAGCGCGTCGGACGGCGAAGCCGTCTAAACTCTGGTCCAACGCGCTCAAGGCGCCGCCGCCCTGAAGAAGAGCCTTCCTAGCCCGGTGTGATCTCGTCGAGGGTCAGCAGGCCGTCCTCGTCCACGTCGAGGCGCTGGAAGCGGGCGATGGCCTCCTTGCGCATCTTCCTGACGGCCAGGTCGATCAAGGGATCGGGCGCCTTGGCCTTCAGTTGAGCCACCGCGTCGGGCGGAAAGGTGGCGCCGGCGACGTATTCGTCTCGCGTCAGCCGCTGGTCGCGGTCAGTATCGCCCAACTTGAACACCGCCATGGCCGCGCCCACGCGCATCACCCGATATTCCTCGAAGCTCAGTCGCTTGTCGCGATCGATGTCCAGGCGGTCGAAGGTGGCGGCCAGGCCGGGCGAGCCGAGGGTGAAGCCTGTCTTCCTCGGCCTGGCATCGTCCGGCGGGACGACCGAATAGGTCACTCCGTCGTCGGGGCGCTTGAATTCGGCGAGGCTCAGCAGGCCGTCGTCGTCTTCGTCGAGGGCGGCGAAGTCGGCGCGGAGGCTGGTGGCTTGGCTGGTGGCGGGGGCCAGCACCACGACGCCGCCGACCAGGGCGGCGAGGGCGAGGGCGGGATAGACGAAGGTCCTGCGGATCATCACGGCTTTCTCCGATGTGAGGATTTCCACCGGACGGGCCAGATAGGCGTCGATGAAGTCGCGAAGCACGTCGCTCGCCGGGCGGTTCTCCTGTTCGCACCGCTGCATGAAGTCGCGCTTCATGCCGTGGGGCAGGCGGACCTGCAGCGTCTCGGATTTCTTGGGTTCGCGTCGCATCTGGGCCTAGCTTCCGGCTGTCCGGGCTCGCAAGCAAGCGCCGATCACCGTCGACCGGAACAGCCGAGCCGTCAGGACGCCAGGTCAATCTTGTACGTACAGAGGGCCTCGCGCCGGCTCAGACCGCCAGGCAGACCACCTGGGCCACCCGCAGGTCGCGCCGCAGGCCGTCGGCGATGCGGCCGTAGTTGTCGGTGGTGATGGACTCGCCCGGGGCGAACTCGGGAACGCCGGTGTCGCCGCCGCGGCGGGGCGAGCGGGCGATCAGGGCGCGCAGGCTTTCGGGGGCGGTGGTGTAGATGCGGCCCCGGCGCGGGGACTCCGCCACCGTCACGCCGATCACTCGGCCGGCGCTGTCGAGGGCCGGGGCGCCGGAGAGGCCGGCCAGGGTGCCTTTCAGATTGTCGGTGCGGCCGACTTCGGCCCAGACCAGGACGGGCTCGGTGCGGGCCCCTCGGCCGTGGATGACCAGGTTTTCGCGGCCGATCAGGCGCGAGGCGACCTCGCCGGCGTGGCCTTGCGGGAAGCCGGGGTGGAAGGCCCGCATGCCCTTGCGCGGGTCGCCGGTGTTCATCGGCATGGCTGGGGCGCCGCCCTCGGTGGTCAGGATGGCCGCGTCGAAGCGCGGATCGATGATGACCTTGGCGGCCACGCCGCGTCCGTCGGCGACCAGGATGGCGGCCGACTTGCAGCCGTCGACCACGTGGCGGGCGGTCAGCCAGATCCCCTGCGTGCCCACCGAGAAGGCCGTGCCGGAGGCGGGCTCCTGCTTGTCGGGCACCTGGACGACGATCGACGGGTCGAAGGGCGAGGCGGGGCCCAGGGGCACGCCTTCCTCGCCGGGCACCGGCGGCGGCGGCGGAGGCGCGTCGGCGCGCTCCTGGCGGCCGACGGCGACCACCAGCAGGGCGGCGACCACGGCGCCGTAGACCAGCCAGTCTGGAAGCTTGGGGAAATGCACGCGCCCCGCTCCGGTTCGTCCCTCCGCCTCAGCCCGCCACGCCGGCGGCGATGATGATGGCGGTGGCAAGCTTGGCGCCGACCAGCAGGGCCGCGGCCGAGACCTCGCCCTCGTTGATCCGCTCGGGCAGGCCCTTGAGCATCATGTCGGTCAGGCGGAAGACGAGCAGCTGCAGCGCCAGTGTGGCCACGCCCCACAGCAGGATCTCGATCACCGAGGTCGAGGCGGCCAGCGAGGCGGCCAGGGGAATGGCCAGGCCCGTCAGCACCCCGCCCAGCGACACGGCGGCGGCGGCGTTGCCCTCGCGGATCAGCTTGATCTCGCGATGGGGCGTCAGGAGGATGTAGATGGCGGCCCCAGCGATGAGCATGACCATGGTCACGCCCACATGGGTCAGGGTCGTCAGCAGGCCGTTGGCGAAGGCCTGAATCTCGGGCGACTGGATCTGAGGCATGGTTACGCGACCCCCGGGGACTGAAGGGGCAAGCTCTAACACGGGTCGGCGAGTCTTGCGTAGAGGGCTCGCCTCAGGCGCGTTCGGACGGGTCAGCCGTTACCGTTGCAGGTCATCGAGACCAGGTGCTCGGTCTTGACGTCGTACATGACCGAGACGACCGAGCAGCCGCCGTCGGCGATGTCGGGGATGGCCGACAGCGGGCCGATGCGCACGCCGATCGTGCGGCCGCTGTCGTCGCGCACCCAGCGGCCGACGATCATCTTGCGGTCGTCGAGGGTGACGCCGGCGTAGTCGCGGCCGTAACGCCAGGTCGGGGCCATGCCCGGCTTGCGCGAGGTTTGGGATTCCAGCCTGGCGACCTGGGCCGGGGTCGGCGTCCAGTAGGGCCGGCCGCGCGGCAGGGTCGCGCTGGCCGGCGCGGCCGCCAGAAAGGTCAGGGCGAGTGCGGCGAGGGCGCGTCTCACGCCGCGTCGTCCGCGTCCTCTTCCAGCATGCCGGCCATGGCCGCCATCGACAGCTTGCGCAGGGCGCTGGCGCGGACCTTCTCGCTCTCGCTCTTGAGCTGGCCACAGGCCGCAAGAATGTCGCGGCCGCGCGGGGTGCGGATCGGCGAGGAGTAGCCGGCCTTGTTGAGGATCGCCGCGAAGGTCTCGATCGCGCCCCAGTCCGAGCACTCGTACTGGCTGCCCGGCCACGGGTTGAACGGGATCAGGTTGATCTTGGCGGGGATGCCCTTGATCAGCTTCACCAGCGCGCGGGCTTCGTCCGGGCTGTCGTTGACGCCCTTCAGCATCACGTACTCGAAGGTCACCCGGCGGGCGTTGGACAGGCCCGGATAGGCGCGGATGCCGTCCATCAGCTGGGCGATCGGGTACTTCTTGTTCAGCGGCACCAGTTCGTCGCGCAGCGGGTCGTTGGTGGCGTGCAGGCTGATGGCCAGCATGGCCTGGGTCGTCTCGCCCAGCTTGCCCAGCATCGGCACGACGCCCGAGGTCGACACCGTGATCCGGCGACGGGAGATGCCGATGCCCTCGTTGTCGCTGATGATCTCGATGGCGTCGGACACCTGGCCCAGATTGTAGAGCGGCTCGCCCATGCCCATGAACACGATGTTCGAGAGCAGGCGGTCTTCCTTGTCGGACGGCCATTCGGCGAGGTCGTCCTTGGCGATCTGCACCTGGGCGACGATCTCGGCGGCCGTCAGGTTGCGCACCAGGGGCTGGGTGCCGGTGTGGCAGAAGCTGCAGTTCAGCGTACAGCCGACCTGGCTGGAGACGCACAGGGCGCCGACCCGGCCGACCGACGGAATGTAGACCGTCTCGACCTCGATGCCCGGGGCCATGCGGATCAGCCACTTGCGGGTGCCGTCCTTGGAGACCTGGCGCTCGACCACTTCGGGGCGGGCGATCGTAAAGGTCTCGGCCAGGCGGGCGCGGGTTTCCTTGGCCACGTCGCTCATCTGGGCGAAGTCGGTGACGCCGCGATGGTGGATCCAGCGGAACACCTGGGTTGCGCGCATCTTGGCCTTGCCGTGCTCGACCACGCCGCTCTCCGTCAGGGCGGCGATCAGCTGCGGGCGGGTCAGGCCCGACAGATTGACGGGCGGCTTGGCCGCATCGGCCCCGGTTTGCTTTTCAGCAGGGGCGACGCGGGACAGGTCGAGGGTGACGCTCAAGGGGCGGTCCGGGAAATTCGAGGAATGTGCGGGGTCGAGGCGGGGATATAGCAGATGTGGGCCGGTTTTCCAAAAGCGTGCGGCGAAAGGCCCCCTCCGGCCCTCCGGGCCACCTCCCCCAGAGGGGGAGGATCTAGGAAGCGCGGCGATAAGATGCTCCCCCTCTGGGGGAGCTGTCGGCGAAGCCGACTGAGGGGGTCTTCTTCCCGCCGCCCCCTTCGACAATCCCGTCATCTCCCGCTAAACCGCCGCCATGCCGTTCACCGCCACCGTCATGACCATGTTCCCCGAGGCCTTTCCCGGCCCGCTCGGCGTCTCGATGATCGGGACCGCCTGGAAGGAGGCCGACCTGTGGCGTTTGGAAACACTGGACATTCGCGCCTTTTCCAAGGATAAGCGCGGCTTCCTCGACGACACCCCCGCGGGTGGCGGCGCGGGAGCCGTATTGAAAGCGGACGTCATCGCCTCTGCGCTCGACAGCGTGGACCTGGGCGGGCGGCCGCTTTTGTACATGAGCGCCCGGGGCAGGCCCCTGACCCAGGCGCGCGTTCGTGAGTGGTCCAAGGCGCCCGGCATCGTGGTGCTGTGCGGCCGCTTCGAGGGGGTGGACCAACGGGTGCTCGACGCCCGCGGGTTCGAGGAGGTCTCCGTCGGAGACGCGGTTCTCGCCGGTGGCGAGGCGGCGGCGATGGTAGTGATCGAGGCGTGCGTTCGATTGGCCCCGGGTGTGCTGGGGAACATCGAGAGCACGCTGGAAGAAAGCTTCGAGGACGGTCTCCTCGAGCATCCGCAGTACACGCGACCGCGGACGTTCGAAGGGCTCGACATCCCCGAGGTGCTGCTGTCGGGCGACCACAAGAAGGTCGACCAGTGGCGGCGCAGTATGCGTGAAGAAACGACCCGCGAGCGGCGGCCCGATCTCTGGGAAGCGCATCTCGCCAATCAACAGGCAAAAGGCGGCCCGAAAACGGGTAAGCCCAAGGAGAAATGATCATGGCGATCAACATCGTCGCTCAGCTCGAGCAAGAAGAAGCGGCCCGTCTGCTGGCCGTCCGCGCGATCCCGGACTTCCGTCCCGGCGACACCCTGCGCGTCAACGTGAAGATCAAGGAAGGCGAGCGCGAGCGCGTTCAGGCCTATGAGGGCGTCTGCATCGCCCGCGCCGGCACCGGCGTCCACGAGAGCTTCACCGTCCGCAAGATCTCGTTCGGCGAAGGCGTGGAACGTCTGTTCCCGCTGCTCTCGCCGAGCATCGAAAGCATCGAAGTCAAGCGCCGCGGCGTCGTCCGTCGCGCCAAGCTGTACTACCTGCGCGACCGTCGCGGTAAGTCGGCCCGTATCGCCGAGCGCGTCAACGTTCGTCGCGACGCCGAATAAGCCCTTCCGCTTCGGCGAGAGGATCGAAGGCCCCGGTGGAAACGCCGGGGCCTTTTGCTTGTGCGCCCTTTGCCTGTGCGCCCTTTGCCTGTGCGCCCTTTGCTTGTGCGCTTGTGCACAGCGCCGGATCGCGCGCAATCTCAGGTTAAGTCGATGAAGCGGGGGCGACATGCGACGGATCTGGACGATTGGGTGTCTTTTGACGTTGCTGGCGATCGCCCCCGGCGGCGCGGCCCAGCCGTCCGCTTCGCCCTTGGTCGAACCTTCCGGCGA
Organism: Caulobacter sp. SRI_008; assembly: GCF_057586355.1. Taxonomy (NCBI): domain Bacteria; kingdom Pseudomonadati; phylum Pseudomonadota; class Alphaproteobacteria; order Caulobacterales; family Caulobacteraceae; genus Caulobacter; species Caulobacter sp. SRI_008. Next base: position 23,016 of record NZ_JBYCZS010000032.1, on the reverse strand, counting down.
CATCTTCGCCGGGCCGATCTGCCGCTCGCGGCCGGGGCCGACGAAGATCGCATCCGTGTCGCCCGTAAGGTGAAGCTTGGTGCGTTCGCACGCTTGTTGACAGAACCGCGTTCTAGGCGCTGAATGCTGTCACCCCCGCCGCTCAGTCGACGGGCTTCCAGACCGTCTCCTTTCTAGTGGACGGCCCTCTTCAGGTGGAGCCATCGGCCCCTGGAGTGTTGAAAACGATGTCAGGGCGCGCCGACAGGTCTCTACGACCGGCGCGCCCTTAGTCGTTCCGGGCTCAATCGTTTTTCGGCGTCAGCGACCGGTGACCATGGCGAGGTCGCGATCCAGCGCCGCGCCGTCGAACGGCACGACGATGATCTTGCTGCCGTGCCCGTTGCTTCCGGTCTGCTCGTCCTTGGGGGTGTCGACCACGGCGAAGGTCATGGCGACCACGTGGCCGTTCTCGACGACCACGCCCGGACGCTCCAGCTTGTTCCAGTGGTTCACCGTTCCGTCGGCGTTGCGGATGAAGTCCGCACCGGGCTCGTAGGCCAGGCCCTGTAGCTTCCAGCCGGCGATCCCGTCGCGCGAGATCAGGTGGTAGGCGCGGCGCTCGCGCCACTGGTTGACGACGATGTGGTACCAGCCGCCGCTATGCCAGACGACCGGGTCCTCGAAGGCGCGCATGTCGCGCTGGGGAACGCCTTCCAGGCCGCGATAGACACTGTCGCCCATCACCGCGTACGGGCCGAGGATCCCGGTCCTGCTGATCAGGATCTGCCCCGATCGCGGCACGATCTGATAGGCGCCGTCGGGGCGCAGCAGGACGCTGAAGTTGGCGGCGCGCGCGGGCTTGGCCGCCGGATCGTTGCGGATGGCGACGTCGCCCGGCGTCTTGACCAGTTGGAAGCGGCTCTGGTCGAGGCTGATCGTCCCGAGCTGCCGCCACGGGCCGTCGATCCCGTCCGACACGAAGACGTCGCCGTCGCGCGTCTCGCTGACCACTGCGGCGTAGCGTCCGTCGTGCGTCTTCAGGGCCGTGACGTTGTGGCCCCGGCCGCCCTGGTTGTCGGGCCAGATCAGGCCGGCGTCGCGATAGGGACCGAACAAGGTGTCGCTGATCGCCCCGACAGCCAGGGACTCGCCCCAGGCCTTGTGGCCCAGCGCCTGGTCCCAGCGGCTGGCGAACATGCGGTAGCGGCCGTCGGCGCCCTTCAGGATCTGGCCGTCCCAGTAGTTCCACCGGGTCATGCCGGCGTCTTCGAGGCCGTTGGCCGGGTCGCGCGGACCGACTTCCTTCGCGCCCCAGGCCGTGGTGGATAGCGCCGCGGGCGGCATCGGCCGGAAGTAGTCGATGAATGGCTTGGGGCCCAGCGTCGGCACGGTCTCGACGGTCGGGCCGGCTGTGACGGGGGCGCCTTGCGCGGCCACGACGCCGGGAAGCGCCGAGGAGAGGAGAAGGCAGGACAGGGTCGCCGTCAGGGCGAGCTTGCTGGAACGCGAGAACATGAACTTCCACCACCGGACTTGAGCATACCGCCGGCGGACGATTTCATGGGTCGAATTAATATTACATATGAAATCGACAAGGCCGCAGAGGCGGCCGGTGTCGTCTGGCCGACGCTCGCGGGGCAAGAAACATGCGTCTCAACCGCATTTGAGCGCTCTCTCGGGGCAGGATCGATCACCGCCCGGCGGTCACGCAGCGGATTTTCGGCGCATCCACGCTTTACGCGCCACCGCTTCGGGCCTAGATGCGAGGCGCTATGACCCGCGCAACAAAGACCCTCTACGACAAGATCTGGGACGCCCACGTCGTCAGCGAAGCCGACGGCGAGGCCATCCTGTACATCGACCTGCATCTCATCCACGAGGTGACGACGCCGCAGGCCTTCGCCGGCCTACGCGCCGCGCATCGCCCCGTGCGCCGGCCCGACCGCACGCTCGCCGTGGCGGATCACAACGTGCCGACCGAGAACCAGGCCGCCGGCGTCGACGCCGTCGCCGACGAGGAGGCGCGCCTTCAGCTTCAGACGCTTGGCCGCAACGTCGCCGACAACGGGATCGAGTATTTCCCGATGGGCGACATCCGCAACGGCATCGTCCACGTGGTGGGTCCCGAGCAGGGCCGCACCCAGCCGGGCATGACCATCGTCTGCGGCGACAGCCACACCTCGACCCACGGCGCCTTCGGGGCCCTGGCCCACGGCATCGGCACGTCGGAAGTCGAGCACGTGCTGGCGACCCAGACCCTGCGCCAGAAGAAGGCCAAGAACCTGCTGGTTCGGGTCGACGGCCAGCTGGGCCCCGGCGTCACCGCCAAGGATATCGCGCTCGCCGTCATCGGCGAGATCGGCACGGCCGGCGGCACCGGCTATGTCATCGAATACGCCGGCGAGGCCGTGCGCGGCCTGACGATGGAGGGCCGCATGACCCTCTGCAACCTGACCATCGAGGGCGGCGCCAAGGCCGGCCTGGTCGCGCCTGACGAAACCACCTTCGAATACGTCATGGGCAAGCCCGCCGCGCCCAAGGGCGCGGCCTGGGACATGGCCGTGGCCCACTGGAAGACCTTCTTCACCGACGAAGGCGCCGTCTTCGACCGCACCGTCGTCATCGACGGCTCGGCCCTGGTGCCGATGGTCACCTGGGGCACCAGCCCCGAAGACGTCATCCCGGTGACCGGCAACGTGCCCGAGCCGGAAAGCTTCGGCACGGCCGACAAGCGCGCCGCCGCCCACCGGGCCCTCGAATATATGGGCCTGACCGCCGGCCAGCCGATCTCGGAAGCCAGGATCGACCGCGTCTTCATCGGCTCGTGCACCAACAGCCGCATCGAGGACATGCGCGCCGCCGCCGCGGTGGTGCAGGAAGCCTTCCTGCACGGCCGTCTCGTCGCGCCGCACGTCAAGGCGATGGTCGTGCCGGGCTCGGGCCTGGTGAAGGAACAGGCCGAGGCCGAGGGCCTGGACGCCATCTTCAAGGCCGCCGGCTTCGACTGGCGCGAGCCGGGCTGCTCGATGTGCTTGGGGATGAACCCCGACCGCCTCGAGCCGGGCGAGCGCTGCGCCTCGACCAGCAACCGCAACTTCGAAGGCCGTCAGGGCCGCGGCGGCCGCACCCACCTGGTCTCGCCGGCCATGGCGGCGGCGGCGGCGATCGCCGGCCACCTGGTCGATGTGCGGACCCTGCTGTCGTGAGTCTGCTGCTCGCCCTGGCGGCGGCCTCGACCTTCGCCGCGCCGCTCGACCTGCCCAAGACGGCGCAGGTCGAGATGGTCGTGGTCAAGAGCCGCGAGGACATCCGTGACGGCAAGGCCGCCGCGCCGATCGGCGGCAAGACGGTCTACGCCAAGACGATCGAGACCCGGGGCGACGGCTACCGCGTGACGCTGAAGCCGGTGTCGACCGAGCTGCCCAAGGTCGGCACGGCCGCGCAGCAGGCCAAGGTGCAGGCCGCGCTCGAGGGCATGCTGGCGCGGACCTATGTCTACGACGCCGACGAAAGCCTCTCGCCGGTGTCGATCGAGGATTGGCCGGCCACGGTCGCCGACGTCACCAAGGCGCTGACCGCCCTGGCCGGCGACGACGCGGACGCCGCCAAGGCCATCGGCGCCGTGACCAGCATGTTCGCCAGGATGAGCCCCGAGCAGGCCGCCACGGTCATGCTCAAGGAAGACAGCCTGCTGACCGTGCCGGTGAACGTCGAGCTGGAGGTCGGCAAGCCGCTGACCTACGACGACGAGATCGCCAGCCCGTTCGGCGGCGGCGCGATCAAGGCCAAGGGCGTCGTCTCGATCGAGAAGATCGACGAGGCGCGCGGCGTCGGCGTGGTGCGCTGGAGCCGGAGCCTGGATCCGGAGTCGACCACGGCGATCATCGCCAAGATGATCGAGGCCATGGCCGCCCAGATGGGTCCCGACGCCCAGAAGCCCGACGTCAAGGCGATGTTCGCCAAGATGAAGTTCGAGAACACCAGCGGCTGTCTCTACGAGATCGACCTGAAGATCGGCCTGCCGGTCAAGGCCGACTGCGAGAGCAAGACCGTTCTCACCGATCCGAGCAGCGGCCAGCTGAACGGCCGCACCGAGCGCTGGGCCATTACCCAGACGCTGAAGAACTAGGAGAGGCGCGACATGCAAGCCTTCACCCGTCTCGACGGCCGCGCGGCGCCCCTGTCGCTGGCCAATATCGACACCGACCAGATCATCCCCAAGCAGTTCCTGAAGACCGTCGAGCGCGAAGGTCTGGGCAAGGGTCTGTTCTTCGATTTCCGCTTCGACGCGGCGGGTAACGAGATCGCCGACTTCGTGCTGAACCGGCCGGAGTACAAGGGCTCGTCCGTGCTGATCGCCGGCGACAACTTCGGCTGCGGCTCTTCGCGCGAGCACGCCCCGTGGGCGCTGATGGACTTCGGCATCCTGTGCGTGATCTCCACGAGCTTCGCCGACATCTTCAACAACAACTGCTTCAACAACGGCCTGCTGCCGGTGGTGCTGGCGCCCGACGAGGTCTCGCTCCTGATGGACGAGGCCAAGGGCGGCAACCACATGGTCAGCATCGACCTGGAAGCCCAGACGGTGATCTCGCCCTCGGGCAAGACCTTCGCCTTCCAGATCGATCCGGTCCGCAAGCAGAAGATGCTCAAGGGCCTGGACGCCATCGGCGAGACCCTGCAGCACGCCACCGACATCGACGTCTTCGAAAGCAAGCGCGCCATCGGCCAGCCCTGGCTGGAATAGCTCGGCGCGCTCCCTCCCCCTGGATGGGGGAGGGCTGGGGTGGGGGTGACTACGGCGGTGGACACAGTCGCCGCCTCGCTTCAGCTTGACGCGCAGCTTCACCCCCATCCCCGACCCTTCCCCCATCAAGGGGGAAGGGGGAGGCTACCAGAATGACCCTGATCCTCGCCGGCTCCATCCGCTTCGCGCCCGAGCGCCTGGAGAGCCTGCGGCCGCACCTGGCGGCCCAGGTGGCAGGATCGCGCGGCGAGCCGGGGTGCCTGGCCTACGCCCTCTCCGAGGATCCGCTTGATCCCGGCCTGATCCTGGTGTTCGAGCACTTCATTGACGAAGCGGCTCTGGCCTTCCATCGCGCTTCGCCGCATATGGCGCTCTGGCGCGCGGCTCAGGCCGAGCACGGCGTCCACGACCGCCGCATGTCCTCTTTTGACGTTTCTGACTATCGCGAGATCTGAAATGGCTACGCTCCTCCTGCTCCCCGGCGACGGCATCGGTCCGGAAGTCTGCGCCGAGGTGCGCCGCGTCGCGGCCGCGCTCACGCCGAACCTGGTGGTCGAGGAAGCCATTTATGGCGGCGCCAGCTATGACGCGCACGGCACGCCGCTGACCGACGAGGTGCGTGATCGCGCCCTGGCCAGCGACGCGGTGCTGATGGGCGCGGTCGGTGGTCCCAAGTGGGCCGACGCCCCGCGCCACCTGCGCCCCGAGGCTGGCCTGCTGAACCTGCGCAAGGCCATGAACGTCTACGCCAACCTGCGCCCGGCCTACTGCTTCGAAGCCCTGGCCGGCGCGTCCAGCCTGAAGACCGAACTGGTCTCGGGCCTCGACATCATGTTCGTGCGCGAGCTGGTCGGCGGCGTCTATTTCGGCGAGCCGCGCGGCATCGAGACCCTGCCCGACGGTCAGAAGAAGGGCTTCGACACCGCCCTCTACACGACCAGCGAGATCGAGCGCGCCGGGCGCGTGGCCTTCGAGCTGGCCCGCGGCCGTAAGAACAAGGTCCACTCGGCCGAGAAGTCCAACGTCATGGAGTCGGGCCTGCTGTGGAAGCAGGTGATCACCGAGCTGCACAAGCGCGAGTATCCGGATGTCGAGCTGGAGCACATCCTGGCCGACAACTGCGCCATGCAGCTGGTGCGCGCCCCCAAGCAGTTCGACGTCATCGTCACCGACAACCTGTTCGGCGATATCCTGTCGGACGCGGCGGCCATGCTGACCGGCTCGCTGGGCATGCTGCCCTCGGCCGCCATCGGCGATCCGAACAAGCCGGGCCTGTACGAGCCGATCCACGGCTCGGCCCCCGACATCGCCGGCAAGGGCCTGGCCAATCCGCTGGCCGCCATCCTGTCGTTCGAGATGGCCCTGCGCTGGTCGCTGAAGGAAGTCGAAGCCGCCGATCGTCTGCTGGCGGCGGTCAAGGCCGCTCTGGATTCGGGTGCGCGTACCCGTGATCTTGGAGGTGAACTTACGACTGTTCAGATGGGCGATGCGGTATTGTGTCGCATCTAAAACGCTGAATAGCGTTGTTATTCCTGCGTTTTGCAATCTGTGCTTAAGTTTTATCGCCCAGTTCCTCGTCTTATCGAATGATAGGTTGAGGGCTGGGCGAAATGCGTTTCAACGACTTGAAGATCTCGACGAAGCTGGGCATCGCGTTCAGCGCGCTGATCATCGCTTTCATCGCCTCGTCGGCGGTGGTGTACACCAGCCTGCAGCGCATCGAGGACGCCGCCGTCTCCAGCCAGCGCAGCCAGTCGCTGGCCACCGACGCCCAGTCGGTGATGAACCTGGTGCTGGAACAGCAGAACGCCCTGCGGGCCTACGCCCTGCTCGGCGACGCCGACTTCGCCCAGACCTACAAGGACAACGCGAGCCAGTTCGACCAGGCGCTGGACGCCTTCGAGGGCAAGACCACCGTCGCCGAGCAGAAGGCCCGCATCCAGCGCTTGCGCGCGGCGATGGCCGACTGGCGCACGACGATCGCCGAGCCGGTCCAGGTGGCCATGGCCAACGACCCGGTGATGGGCCGCGTCACCGCCGGTGAACTGACGGGCCGCAAGAGCCTGACGCAGATCCGCGCCGTGCAGCAGGAACTGACCGCCGCGGCCAGCGACCGCGTGGCGCTGCGGGCCAAGGAAATGAAGTCGGCCATGGACACGGCCATCCTGTCGCTGGCGATCGGCGGCGTCGTCGCCCTGGCCATCGCCGGGGTGATGGGTTGGATGCTGTCGGCGACCATCGGCGCCTCGGTGGCGGCGATGACGGCCGCCATGCGCCGCCTGGCCGGCGGCGACAACAGCATCGAAGTCCCGGCCGTCGGCCGCAAGGACGAGGTCGGCCAGATGGCCGAGGCCGTGCTGAGCTTCAAGGACGCCGCGATCCACAAGCTGCGCCTGGAAGGCGAGGCCGTCGAGCAGCGTCGCCTGACCGAGAGCGAGCGCGCCCGCGTTGAGGCCGAGAAGGCCGCCAAGGCCCAGGAAGACGCTGTCGCGGTCGCCGCCCTGGCCGAGGCCCTGGACCACCTGTCGAACGGCGACCTGACCTTCCGCATCACCGCCCGCTTCGCCCCGGAAACCGAACAGCTGAAGGCCGACTTCAACGCCGCCGTCGCTCGCCTGGAAGAAGCCATGCGCGGCATCAACGGCGCCGCCGGCGGCATCCGCGCCGGTTCGGAAGAGATCGCCCAGGCCTCCGACGACCTGTCGCGCCGCACCGAGCAGCAGGCCGCCAGCCTGGAAGAGACCGCCGCCGCGCTTGACCAGATCACCGCCACCGTCCGCAAGACCGCGACCGGCGCCAAGGAGGTCTCGGGCCTCGTGGCCGACGCCCGCGCCGGCGCCGAGCGTTCGGGCCGGATCGTCGACCAGGCCGTCAGCGCCATGGCCGGCATCGAGCAGTCCTCGGGCCAGATCGGCAACATCATCGGCGTGATCGACGAGATCGCCTTCCAGACCAACCTGCTGGCCCTCAACGCCGGCGTCGAAGCCGCCCGCGCCGGCGACGCCGGCAAGGGCTTCGCGGTCGTCGCGCAGGAAGTGCGGGCCCTGGCCCAGCGCTCGGCCGAGGCCGCCAAGGAGATCAAGGGCCTGATCTCGACCTCGACCCAGCAGGTCGGCTCGGGCGTGTCCCTGGTCGGCCAGACCGGCGAGGCCCTGCGCGCCATCGTCAGCCAGGTCGCCAGCATCGACGCCCTGGTCGGCGAGATCGCCGCCAGCGCCCAGGAGCAGGCCACCGGCCTGCACCAGGTCAACAGCGCCGTGAACCAGATGGACCAGGTCGTCCAGCAGAACGCCGCCATGGTGGAAGAGGCCACGGCCGCCACCCACTCGCTGAAGGGCGAGGCCGGCGAACTGGCCGTGCAGGTCGGCCGCTTCAAGGTGACCGGCGGCGCCGCGGTCGCCTCGGCCCCGCGCGCGGCCTCGCCCGCCTCGCGCCCCGCCGCCAGCCCAGCCCGCGCCGCGCAAGCCCGCGCCGCCGCCTTCGCCAGCGAAGGCTCGGCCGCCCTGAAGGTGGAAGCCGACGCCTGGGAAGAGTTCTAAGTCTCAAGGCCAAATCAGAAACGAGCCCCCTCCCAGCTGGGAGGGGGCTTTTTCTTTGCCCGCAGCTCAGCGCTCCAGCAGCGCCTTCAAGGTCTGCAGGTCGCGGGTCACCGCCTGGGCGTCGCGTTCGAAGGCGGCGTCGTCCATGCCGGGCAGGCGAAAGAGGGTCAGGGTGACCTCGGCGCCGTCGCCGTTGGCCACCACGCGCAGGGGGACGAAGACCTCGGTCCCGTCGGCCAGAGTCACCCAGTGGTCGAGAACGCCGTAGGGATTGTCGGGGGAGAAGCGCACGCGGGCCTCGCCGCCGGGCGCATCGACGATCCAGACGTCGGGCTCGGTGAAGGCGCGCAGGCCGCCGCCCAGGCCCGCGGCCCATTCGGGCATGGTCTCGGGGCGGCGCGCGTAGTCATAGACGTCGGCGGCCGGTCGGGCGACGCCGATGGAGATCGGGCGGCACGGATTCAGGGGCATGGACATCTCGCGGCCAAGCGGCGCGCGAGCTCTCCGCGCCGTAGGGTCAGGAAAGGGCTGTGGCCAGGGCGATGATGCCGGCCCAAAGGCCGAGGCTGGCGCCGACGATCGCGACGCGTTCCCAACGGATCCGGCGGCGGGGCGACGCGGTCTGGTGGCGCGCCTCCAGGCTGATATAGGCCATGGCTTCCTCCTCCGTCTCTATTCTCCCTGGGGGAGGGAGCGGACGGTTTCATTTGAGACGATCTCCTGGGTTGCAACGCTTGGCAAGGGCGAACGGCGCCGTGGAGTGACAAAAATGTGTGTTTTCATACATGGGCTTGTGTCGGCGGGCCCACCTGTCCCCCTAGATCGAGCCCGTTCCGTGGTACGGACGGCCGATCACCTGGTCCTCGTCGCCCTCCCAGGCCTCGTCGTCGGGCATCGAGACATTGGCCTCCCAGTGCTCGGCCTGGCTGCTGCCCGAGCCGCTGTCGGTGTGGCGGACGATCTCGTCGATGTCGTGGGCGCTGCGCGGGGCCGCGCCGGGGATCGCGGCGGACTCGGCCGGGCTCAGCGCGTCGTTCTGGAAGTCGACATGCTGCGGATAGAAGGCCAGCCGCCCGGCCAGACGGTCCATGCCCTGCAGGGGCGACTCGTAGGACCAGACGGCGTCCTCGATGATCTGCCGGTCGCGATAGATCGTGTAGTAGGTCGCCTGGCCCTTGTAGGGGCAGCGGGTGGTCTTGTCGGACTTGCGCAGGAAGGCCATGGCCACGTCGCCGCGCGGGAAGTAGCGGACCGGCGGATAGTCGGCCTCGCGGAGCACCAGGACGTCGTCGCTGTCGGCGATCTCGTGGCCTTCGAACAGCACCCGCACGCGGCCGCTCTCGCGGGCGCAGGTGATCGGATGGTCGGGATTTGACGATTGCATGCGCGTTCCCCAGTCGTTGCGGGTGTCGTTGCGGAACCTGTCGCCACTGAAACGCGCGGGGCGGGGCAAGCGCTCCCTTCCGGCAAGCCTTTGCTTGTGAAACGGAAAGCCGCGTGATCTTCTCCCCGCGAACTGGGGAGGGGAGGGCGAAACGACCGTTGGTGTCGCCCTATCTGACTTGAATACAGTCAAGGTCGAGAATGAATAGCATTGTCATTGTTATTGGCGTGCTCGTCACGTTATTGACGGGTCTGCCGGTATTCCTGCAGCTTATCAAAGAGCACCCCAAGGGGCTGATCATCCTGTTCTTCGCCGAGATGTGGGAGCGCTTCTCCTACTACGGCATGCGGGCGATCCTGATCTTCTATCTGACGCAACATTTCCTGTTCGAACCGAAGGTGGCCAACGCCCACTATGGGTCCTACACCTCGCTCGTCTACCTGCTGCCGCTGATCGGCGGCTTCCTGGCCGACAAGTGGCTGGGCACCCGCAAGGCCGTCGCCTTCGGCGCCCTGCTGCTGGTGGCCGGCCACCTGACCATGGCGGTCGAGGGCAAGCCGGCGACCCAGACCCTGGCCTATGCGGGCCAGACCTACGAATTCCAGGCCGAAGGCCGCGGCGACGACCGCGTGGCGCGCCTGATCGTGGCGGGCAAGCCCTACGACATCTCGGCCAACAAGGCCGGCGACTTCGAGATCAAGAACCTGGCGGCCGACGCGCCGCTGCCGGCCGTGCTGCCCAAGGGCCAGTACAAGCTGGGCGTCGAGGGCCGTGACCCGACCTACCTCAACATCTTCTGGCTGGCCCTGTCGCTGATCATCGTCGGCGTCGGCTTCCTGAAGCCCAACATCTCGACCATCGTCGGCCAGCTCTACCCGCAGGGCGACCCGCGCCGGGATCCGGGCTTCACCCTCTACTACTACGGCATCAACCTGGGTTCGTTCTGGGCCTCGCTGCTGTGCGGCTATCTGGGCGTCAAGGTCGGCTGGTGGGCCGGCTTCGGCCTGGCCGGGATCGGCATGCTGGCCGGCTTCGTCGTCTTCGTGCTGGGCAAGCCGCTGCTGATGGGCAAGGGCGAGGCGCCCGACGCCAAGGCGCTGAAGCAGAACGTCGCCGGCCCGCTGAGCCGCGAGCACCTGATCTACCTGGTGTCGCTGCTGGCGGTGGGCGTGGTGTTCTTCCTGGTCCAGCGCAGCGCCATCGTCGGCGTGACCCTGACCCTGGGGATGATCGGTTCGATCGGCTACATCCTGTGGTTCATGTTCACCAAGGTCGAGAAGGTCGAGCGCGAGCGCCTGGGCCTGGCCATGTTCCTGATCTTCGGCGCGGTGGTGTTCTGGACCCTGTTCGAGCAGGCCGGCTCGTCGCTGAACCTGTTCGCGGCCACCAACGTCAACCTGAACCTGACCTCGGCGCCGATCCACCTGTTCGGAAGCGCGGTGACCATCGCCACTCCGGGTCAGCTGAAGGCGGCGGGTCTCGACCCGGCCTCGACCTTCTGGATCGACTCCAGCTTCAACGCCGCCCAGACCCAGGCCCTGAACGCCGGCTGGATCCTGATCTTCGCCCCGGTGTTCGCGGCCCTGTGGACCTTCCTGGGCCGTCGCGGTAAGGACCCCAACCCGGTCGTCAAGTTCGGCCTGGCCCTGCTTCAAGTCGGTTTGGGCTTCCTGGTCCTGCAGTGGGGCTCGACCTTCGCCGACGGCGCCTTCCGCATGCCGCTGTTCTTCCTGGTGCTGATGTACATGCTGCACACCACCGGCGAGCTGTGCATGTCGCCCGTCGGCCTGTCGCAGATGACCAAGCTGTCGCCGGCCTCGATGGTGTCGTTCGTCATGGCCGTGTGGTTCATGGCCGTGGCCATCGCCCAGTATGTCGGCGGCTTCATCGCCGGCCTGACGACGGTGGAAACCGTCGGCGGCCAGGTGCTGGACCCCGAGGCGGCGCTGCGCACCTCGCTGCAGGTGTTCAACGTCATCGGCCTGATCGCCGCCGGCATCGGCGTGATCTTCCTGCTGCTGTCGCCCTTCCTCAAGAAGTGGTCGCACGGCTCGGACGAGCATCACGCAGCCCCGGTCGACACCGCGACGGTCGCCGACTGAGGCGGGCGTCAGCCCTGACGACGAAGGCCCCGGAGCGATCCGGGGCCTTTTTCTTTGCCCCGTTTTCTTCGGCGGTTGTCTGGTTTCACACAGCCGCCCTGGACCGCGCTGCGCGTAATCGCTCGAATGCAATTTTCGGTCGCGCGTGGCGACCAGCGGGGAGGCGGCGATGGCGACGACCTATACGATCTTCGGCGCGGGGCCGGCCGGGCTCTACACGGCCTGGCGGCTGGTCACGGGCGGCAAGGCCGTCGCGGGCGACACGATCCAGCTCTACGAGTGGGGCGATTACGCCTTCGACGGGCCGGGCTCGGGCACGCGCCTGCCTGCGGGGCGCATCGTCACCCACTTCTGCTTCGACGATCCCAAGCAGTCCTACATCGAGGCGGGCGGCATGCGCTTCATCGAGTGGGACGGCACGCAAGGCCACCAGCTGGTCACCCTGACCATCCAGGCGCTTGGGCTCGCAGGCAAGGTCATCGACTTCAACACCACCGACAACCCGCTGCTGTTCCTGCGCGAGGAGCACATCTACCAGAACGACCTGGCGACCCACCCCGCGCCCTACAACACGCCGGGCAACAACGAGCAGCCGGCCGCCACCCTGTTCTCCAACATCTCGGCGCTGATCACCGGCAATGCGCCGGTCTCGACCCGGACCCAGCAGTGCGCCTTCTACGGCTCGGGCCGGTTGCCGGACACCTTCAACTCGTTCGTCTATCCGCCCGGCGCGATCGCCGGCAACATCGGCTACTGGAACGTCTTCTACGACCAGGCCGGCAACGAGGGCTACGAGTACGCCGCCGACGCCGGCGGCTACACCTCCAACGTCATCAACTGGAACGCCGCCAACGCCGCCGTCTATAACGGCGAATTCGCGCCGGGCGGGGCGTTCAAGACCGTCAACGGCGGCTATTCCCAGGTCTTCGTCCAGCTCTACCAGCAGGCCCTGGCGGCGGCGCGGGAGGCGGGGGTGGACCTCGTCCTGACCCAGCGCACGCGCCTGCACTCGGTGTGGCTGGAGGACGACGTCGTCAACTACCGCCTGGCCAGCGCCGAGAACCCGTTCAAGGGCGGCGAGGTCCTGACCACCCAGAACGCCTTCCTGGCCATGCCGCCGGCCTCGCTGGATCTGGTGGCCGAGGCCACGCGCTACGCCGACATGCCGGCCGGCACGCTGGACATCCTCAACGCCGAGGGCGTGCAACTCTATATGGACGGGGTGATCCGCCAGCCGTCGATGCGGGTGATGCTGTTCTTCGACCGCCCGTGGTGGACCGACGCCGACGTGCCCTATCCGCCGGACCTGTCGGGCAAGGACAACGTCTTCGGCCCCACCATCACCGACCTGCCGCTGCGCCAGGTCTACTACTTCGGCAACAACAGCCAGGGCACCGACAAGCCCATGTACGGCGTGCTCGCCTCCTACGACGACATGCAGTACGTGCAGTTCTGGCAGGAGCTGGAGATCGGTGTGGGCGAGCGCCGCAAGGTGCCGATCGACCAGGACTACCAGGTTCTGTTCGGCCCCCGGAAGGCGACCGACACCATGATCCGCATGGTGCTGCTGGAACTGGCCAAGGTGCACTGGGGCGATCCGAACGCCGCCCACCAGATCCCCTGGCCGGTGGAGTCGATCTTCGACGACTTCTCGCTCAATCCGTTCGGGGCCGGCTATCACGCCTGGGCCGCGCACTACGACATCTGCGACGTGATGCAGCGCATCCGCCAGCCGACGGGCCTCGTGCCCGGCGCCACGGCGGCGAACCTCTTCATCATCGGCGAGGCCTATTCCAACGACCAGGCCTGGGTCGAGGGCGCCTTCTGCACGGCGGAGTCGGTGCTGGTGCAGTACTACGGCATGACCACCATCGCCGACACGACCAACTATCCGCTGATCTGCGCCTGCTAGGCGGTCAGGCGGCGGCTCAGGCCGAGGCCTGGGCCGCCGCCTTGGCCTTGCTCTGGCGATGCGAGAGGACGACCGAGAGGATCACGACCGGGATGCCCACCGCGGCGGTGCCGGCGAAGAAGATCGCGTACGAGGCCATCAGGCTGAACTGCTTTTCCAGCCCCTCGACCACAGCGCCCGAGAAGCCCTTCAAGAACTTGCCCAGCATGGCGTAGGTGCTCGACAGCAGGGCGTACTGGGTGGCGGTGTAGCCCAGGCTGGTCAGGCTGGACATGTAGGCCACCAGGGCCGCGCCGGCGAAGCCGGTCGAGAGGTTGTCGACGATCATCGCGCCGACGAAGACCGGGATGCTGGGGCCGGCCAGGGCCATGGCCGAAAAGGCCAGGTTCGAGCCCGGACCGAGCACCGCGCCTAGCACCAGGGTCTTCTCGAAGCCGAGCTTGACGGCGCTGATCCCGGCCAGGGCGATACCGACGAAGGTGGCGACCAGGCCGAACGAGGTGCGCACCGCGCCGATCATCTCCTTGGCGAGACCCAGGTCGGTGTAGAGCGGCGCCGCCATCGGACCCATCAGGAAGTCGGGCAGGCGATAGAGGGCCACGGTGCACAGCATCAGCAGCGCCATCGCGCCATGGGTCTGGAAGAAGGTGACGAAGGGGCCGACGACGGCGTCGAAGAAGCCGCGCGGGCTCCACAGCGGCGCGGCCGCGACGCCGGTGGCGGCCGTCGGGGTGCGGGCCGGCTCGGCGGCGAACACGGTCGCCGTCAGGCCGATCAGCATGGCCAGGGCGCAGAAGGTGTAGGAGGTCGGCCAGCCGATCTTGGCGGCGGCCACCAGGATCCAGGCGTCGGTGGCCAGGATGGCGATGCGATAACCGAACTGGAAGGCGGCGGTCAGCAGGCCCAGGTCGTCGGGGCTTTCGGCCCGTTCGATCCGCCAGGCGTCGACCACGATGTCCTGGCTGGCGGCGCCGAAGGCGGTGATCACCGCCAGCAGGGCGAAGGTTCCCAGATGGCCGCCGGGGCCGACGGCGGCCATGCCGAACAGGCCCGCGCCGACGACGATCTGGGTCAGGATCATCCAGCCGCGCCTACGGCCCAGGCGGCCCAGCAGCGGCACGTCCACCCGGTCGATGATCGGCGCCCAGAGGAACTTCAGCGAATAGGCGATGCCGACCCAGGACAGAAAGCCGATGGCGGCCAGCTGGATGCCCTGCTCGCGCAACCAGAAGCCCAGGGTGTTGCCCACAAGCATGAACGGCAGGCCCGATGAGAAGCCGAGCAGCAGGGTCACCAGCACGCGCGGTTCGCGCAGGGCCGCCAGTACGTCGCGCCAGCCATGGCCCTTGCGGGCGGGCGGGGCGGCCGTTTCGGTGGTCTGTCCAGCGCTTTGGCCAGCGCTTTGGCCAGTGCCTTGGCCGGTGGTGTCCTGGCTCATGTGATCTTCCCCGAAGACGGGGAAAGCGCGGGTCCCGTCAGCGGGCGACCTTGGCGCGCGTCGCGACGTTCGTCCAGCGGCGCGGGCGGTCCGGGCCGGTCCAGCGCGACAGCGCCTCGCGCAGGGCGGCCGGCGTCAGGGGCTTGACGAGAAAGTCGTCCATGCCGGCCAGCAGGCACTGGCGGCGGTCCTCGTCGAAGGCGTCGGCGGTCAGGGCCAGGATCGGGGTCTCGACGCCCTTTTCGCGAACGGCGCGGGTGGCCTCCAGGCCGTTCAGCCCGGGCATGCGCAGGTCCATGAATATGAGATCGTAGGTGCCGCGCGACAGGGCGGCCACGGCCTCGTCGCCGCTGGCGATGCGGTCGACGGTGCAGCCCTCGCGCTCCAGCAGGGTGCGGGCCAAGAGGGCGTTGATCGGATTGTCCTCGGCCAGCAGCACGCGGGCGCCGGGGGCGGCGGCCGGGGCGATGCGGTCGTCCTGGGCCTCGGCCGGGGTGACGATGGCCTCGAGGGCCGCGTCGATCGGCTTGGCGGCCAGCACCTGCGTGACCAGCGAAGCGCGGCGCAGGGGCTTGATCAGGTAGCCGCTGAAGCCGGCCTTCGACAGGCTGGGGATCAGGTCGCGCTGGTCGGGGGTCAGCAGGGCCACGGCGGCGCGGCCGGCGGGCGCGGCCAGCGGACGGTCCGGCGCGGCCAGGGCGGCGTCGACCAGCAGCACGGTGGCGGCGGGCAGGGTCGCGATCTTGTCGAGGCCGGCCAGGTTCCTGACCCAGGCGCCCGATGCGATGGCCTGGGCGCCGACGGCTTCGCGGACCACCGGGTTGGGCGAGACCACGGCGACGAAGCGGCCCTCGAGCGGCGGGGCGGCGGGCGCTTCTTCGTGACGGGCGAACGGGGCCTCGAACCAGAAGTCGGCGCCGCCTCCGGTTGCTTCCCCGACGCCGGCCGCGCCGTCCATGGCGGCGGCCAGACGGGCGACGATGGCCAGGCCCAGTCCCGCGCCGCCCAACTGCGCCTGGTGCGAGGGATCGGTCTGGACGAAGGCCTCGAAGATGCTTTCGCGCTGTTCGGGCGCGACGCCCGGTCCGGTGTCGGCCACCGAGAAGCGCACGCGGCCCTCGCCGACGTCGCGGGCGGTGATCAGCACGCCGCCCTTTTCGGTGAACTTCACGGCGTTGCCGGCGAAGTTCAGCAGCACCTGGCGCAGGCGACCCTCGTCGGCCAGCAGCGGCGGCAGGCCGCGCTCGACCGCCCAGCCGATCTCGATCTTCTTCTCGTGGGCGCGGGGGCTCATCAGCTCGGCGACCTGGCGCAGCAGGTCCTCGATGTGCACGGGGGCCAGATGCAGCTCCAGCGCCGTGGCCCCCAGGCGCGCGAAGTCGAGCACGTCGTTGACCAGCGAAAGCAGGTGGTCGCCGCTCTCGCGCAGGGCGGAAACGTAGGAGCGCTGCTCGGCGGTGAGCTTGGTGTTTTCCAGCAGACGCGCCATGCCCAGCACCCCGTTCAGGGGCGTGCGGAACTCGTGGCTCAAGGTGGCCAGCTGTTCGGCGGTGACGGCGTCGCGGGTCTTGGTCATGGCGCGTGAGTGTAGGGGGCGCGGGTTAAGGTCAGGTTCGCGGCCCCTCTCCCCTTGCGGGAGAAGGTGGCCTGCGAAGCAGGTCGGATGAGGGGTTTCCCAGATATCGGACGCCTCCACCCGGCCTGACCGCTGCACGCGGCTTTGAGGTTTGAGAGACCCCTCACCCGACCTCCCTTCGGAGGCCACCCTCTCCCGCAAGGGGAGAGGGACATGGGTTGGCGATCTCCCGTGCCGATCCACGAAAGCTGATGGGGAGGCGCGGAGCGGCCGGGCGGAGCCCGGAGACCGTGATGTGTTTTAGCGTTTCGGCTTCGTCTGACCGCTCCGCCGCATCATTGGCTCGAAGGACCGGGGGCGCGGGTGCTTTTTCAACCCTGGACCCGGTTGTCCCTCGGACGGGCAGGACCAATAGCCCCGCGGTGATCCGGCGGCGCCTCGGCTGATCCTGTTAGGCCGGTTTGAAACGATCCCGGCCCTGTCGACCCGCTTGTCTCGTCACGGAACGGCTGGCGGCCCAATCACGCCTTCTGAGCGATCCTGCAAACCCGCCCTTCCCATGACGCAACAAGCGGCCCCGCTCGATGCGATCTCAGCCGCTAACTCGGGCCGGTACCAAGAGCCCTCCCCATGGCTGGGATGGGTTTGATTATGGGACGGGTTGAGCAGGTGGGGATAAGTTGGGGTGATAAAGTTTTAGGACGTTGAGTTGGTTCAACTCTTTTCCGGTTACGCCGTGTGAGCAGCGTGCGTAAGGCTGCCCCAACTCCGTAAAATCCCCGCGAAAGCGGGGACCCAGGTGTTTTATCGTCGAGCGCCGCGGGTTTCAGAAAAAGCCTGGGTCCCCGCTTTCGCGGGGATTTTACGGAAGAAGAGACGTGTGGCGCTGGGGCGGCTGAAAACGGCCCCCCTCCGGCCCTTCGGGCCACCTCCCCCAGAGGGGGAGGATCTGGCGCGGCGCCCAGTCTTGGCCCCTCCAACACTTCGTGGTCCCCGTCGCACGGGGAGAGGGGATCAGAGGGTTTCCATCTCCCCAGCCGTCGCCGTCCGGCGATGCGCCAGGGCTTCGGCGATGTGCACGCGCTTGACCGACGCCGCGCCCTCCAGGTCGGCGACGGTGCGCGCCAGGCGCAGGGTGCGGGTCCAGCCGCGGGCGGAGAGGCGGCCGGCTTCGGCGGCGCGGGTCAGCAGGGTGCGGCCGGGCTCGTCGAGGGCGCAGATGCGCTCCAGCAGTTCGCCCTCGGCGCGGCCGTTCAGCACCTCGGGCGTGCCTGGCATGACGTCTTCGGCGCGCTCGGCTTGCAGCCGGCGAGCGGCGGCCACGCGGGCGGCGACCTCGGCGGAGCCTTCGCTGGAGGCGGGCAGGGCCAGGTCGGCGGCGGTGACGGCGGGCATGTCGACGGCCAGGTCTATGCGGTCCATCAGCGGACCCGACACCCGGCCCTGGTAGTCGCGCTGGCAGCGCGGGGCCTTGCCGCAGGCGCCGCGTCCGGCCCCGCCGTGACCGCAGCGGCATGGCCGCGTTGCCCTTTTGCTGGCCGGCATTCCCGTGACGTTGCGCGGCCGGAAGCCTGAGGCGCAAGCGCTCGACGGCGATACGCTGGGTGCGCAGCTCCGTCGCCGGAGGCGAGACCTTGGCCTGCGCCGTGTGGACGTCGCGTCGCTCCTTGGCTGCGACGAGAAGTCGTTGATGTGGTGGGAGCGGGACCTGCGCGAACCGCTCGTCTCGTTCTATCCGGCAATCATCCGGTTCCTCGGACGCGAGCCCTGGCCCGTGCCTGCGACGCTGCCGGAGAAGCTCAAGGCCGAGCGGCGCAGGCGCGGTCTCTCGATCGCGGATGCGGGTTCCGTCATAGGCGTTGACGAAGGAACGTATGGGCGATGGGAGCGCGGCGAGTGGGAGCCGCGATCTCGCTCATTCGCCTCCATCAATCCCTTTCTCGGCAACTGACGGGCAGTCATTGGGTGAGGCGTTAGTCATCTTTCTTAACGCCTAGACAACCCGAGTCGCCAAGCCTTCAATCATATGTTGTGGAGGCTCGCATGCTCATCGTCGCCGTTATCTCTTTTGCGGTTTGCGCCTACATGATCCGCGAGTTGTTTCGCGCGGAATTCGTGGCGAAGCAGGCAACTTTCAGAACCTATGAGAGCCATGAGGCCACGCAACTGCGCCTTTGGGTGCGGCGTGTCGCGATCGCCTTTTCCTTCGGCCTAGGGGCGATTTCGCTGATGATTGCGCGAGATCCCGAGGGCATGGCGAGTGCCTGGCACATCGTTCAGTGGATCATTGGACGGATCAGCAGCGCCGCATGATGGTTGGCGACCGATTGGCGTTGCCGAGCGGCCCGTCGCTTACAGCGCCGACGAGCCAGTAGCGAATTTCGTCGTTTACGAGGGGATGATGCCTGAAGATCTGATCCCGACCCTAGCTCTCATTGATCTGCTGTCGGCGGAGCCGTTGCTCAAGGAGTATGAGGCGTCTCTCATCGTCTGGCAGGTCTTGAAGGCCGCCGGCTACGCGGTCAGCGACCCGACCAAGGGCGAGCGTGGCACGCCGATCGATCTCCAATTCACGGGGCAACTGGAGGGCGTCCGCGAAAAGATCGGCGTGGAGATCAAGGCGCACAGAGGTCACGTCAGCGGCCAGACGATATACAAAGCCCTTGAGGCGCGTAGCCGTGGCGGCTTCGACCGTATGCTGGTTATCGCGCTGGGGCAGTTTTCGCCGCTGGCGCTTGAGCGTGTTGAGACGGATCGCCTGGGCAAGGTCGATTTGCTTACGCCCAAGGATTTGCGCAATTGGATCGTGCACCGCGCTCTCGCCGTGGCTCAGTCCAAAAGCGTGCCGGTTATTTTCCGCGACGCGATGCGAGAGGCGGCGCTGCGGCTCGCTCATGCGCCTGAGGAGCTCAACGCCATGGAGTGGCGAGACCTAGAGCGAATGCTGCGAGAAGTGTTCGAGGGGCTCGGCTTCGAAACCGAATTGACCCGAGCAGCGAAGGACGGGGGCTTCGATCTTCGGCTGACGGCGGACGAGGCGACCTACCTAGTCGAGGTGAAGCACTGGATCGGCCAGAAAGTCGGCCCGGCTGCTGCGCGTAAGCTCCAGATGGTCGCGTCCGAGGAAAAGGCCGCGGGCGGGGTGATCCTGGCAAGCGGCGGCTTTACACAGACCTTGTTCGAATGTGTCCTTGAGATCGGGCCGCCGATCAATCTCGGGGGCGGAAGCAAAATCCTCGACCTATGCAAGGCCTACTATCGTTCCGGCACGCCTCTCTGGCGGCAGGATGTGGACCTATCCGCACTGCTCCTCGATGGTACGGTCGCGGTTTCGACGGGCGCTTGCGCCTGACGTTCTAGGGAGGAGACTTTGGCCACCAGCACGGCCCGCTCTCTCCTCCCTCGACTTTGTGGCCGTCCTCGCGATCAAATCAGCGCCGGCCCTTTCCACTGGCTAGCTGGAGCGCGAGCGCATGCCTGACTTCACCAGCAAGAGCGACGACGACATCGATAGCTGGATCGCCAACCATGAGCAGAAGCGCGCTACTGACCTGCCATTCTATCGGGAGCTTCTTGAGGAGCGGGCGCGCCGAGCTCAGGGCAGGAACAAGCTCGATATCGAAAAATCGCTAGCGTGCCTGCGGGAGGCTGCCATTGGCCAAACATGCACCAGCTACGGTGATCTGGCGCAAGCCAGTGGTGTTGCGTGGTCGCAAGCTCGGCACGCCATGAATGGTCCGCAAGGGCACTTGGACCGACTGCTTGACGTCTGTCACGCACGAGGCTTGCCATTGCTCACGGCAATTTGCGTGAACCAAACAAGCACCCGCATCGGGGAGCTCGGTCCCGAGGCCTTGAAGGGCTTTGCAACTGGAGCCCGGCGGCTTGGCTTCATATTCAGCGATGATCACGCCTTTCACCACGAGCAACGTGCAGCCTCATGGGCATGGGGCAAGGCGCAAGCCGGCGTGCGGTAACGATCCGCGCTCTGCCCGCTGCATTTGATACTGCTTGTCACGGCTTACTGAGGCTTCGAGCACCAGCTTCGGAAGTGTTGGGTTGGTTACGTCCCGAAGCCGAGCCTTCTGAGCTTTGCCCGCGTCGACGGGTCCCAGACCGCGGTCACGAACTGCCCCGATGGTTCGCCCAGAAACAGGTAGGGCGCGGTTGGAAGCGTGGTGGGGTTTGTTGGAATGGTCCCGCCGATGCTTGACTGCTGAACATCCAGTCGCGATGGGAGCCAAATGACTTCGGTCTCTTGATCAACGCGAGGCGTGACATCGACCAGCTTCCCATTGGGATCGCGCCATACGGAATGGAACTCGGCTTCGGCAAACAGCGGATTTTGATCCCAGATTACCCACCCAGGCACGCGCTCGCCGCCGTGCTCTCGAACGCAGTGCTCAACGTTCCAGTGACAGACGCCCGTCTCATAGGCGGTAGGCCTGGGCGTGAACGGCAGTAGAACGGGGACAGCGCCAGGCTCAATACGCTCGCAGAGCGCCTTGGCCCGTTCGCTCAGCCGTAGCGGTTTTCCGCCATCCGGCGGAGAGTTTGCCAACCGTCGGCGCTTTGCTTCTCCCATGAGGCCCCCGTTCTAAGAGCTTGCGTTTCTTAGATCCGTACGTCCGGCGACATACTGTCAGCCAATGCCGCAAATAGTTCCTTAGGGTCGCCGCCGAGCGCGCGGACGATGACCACGAACTCCACGAGATCGACCCGGCGGATGCCGTTCTCGAAATATGAGACGAACTGCTGCGGCCGCCCCAGGCGGCGCGCAAGTTCCACCTGGCTCACGCCCTTCTCGCGGCGTAACGCGCGCACGGATGCGACCACGGAAGCATAGGCGTCGGTGAAGGCCGACTTCGACATGCGGGCTGGAACTCACAAGACCAGCCCTTCCGCTATACCGACAATTGCGATACATGCTTTTTATGTACATGGAAAATCGGTAGTTGAGCACTTGTGAGCGGGGGCATCCATGGAGGGCGGGCGTGCATCAGGGGGAGTGCGTAGTTCCTATGGACCAGGACCGGGCGCAGCACGGCGTCTAGTCGTGCGAGCTTGCGCAATCGCAGTTGTCCCCATGCTCGGCGGGGTCGGGGATGCGCAGGGGCAATCTACCTATACGTACACGCCGCCCGGCTCTGGCCAGTGGGCCGTGGAGCGTCCGTAGGTCCGCGCGTTCAATGAGCATTGGCCCCCTATCAACCTTCGCCTTCCTCGGCGGCTTGGCAGCACTCCTCCAGGCGGGAGGCTACGCGCTCTATCTCCGCCATGCGCTCCGGGCAGAGGCGCGGCCGAACGCCGCGAGTTGGCTCATGTTCGCGTACGGTACGACGCTTGTTGTCGTCCTCGAAGCGACGGCTGGCGCGAGCTGGCCGGTGCTTCTGCTTCCGGCGGTCTGCGCCGCGTCTAGCGTCCTTGTCGCCGCGCGATCGTTCCAGGGATGGTCCACCGTCCGGAATTTGGATCGCGCCGACCTAATCGCGTTCGCGCTCGATCTCGCCATCACGCTCGCTTCTCTCGGATGCTGGCTCCTGAAGGCGTCAGGTATCATAGGCCCTGATCTCGTGGGCACGGCGAGCGCGTTCCTGCTCGCGGGCGCGGCCGTCACCAGTGTTACCGCCTTCGTCCCCATCATCAGGAGCACCTACGCCGCTCCCGAGCGGGAGCGACCTGTGCCGTGGGGCGTGTGGACGGCGGCTTATGCGGTTCTCGGCATCCTGACGCTCGTCGTCTCCTTCGAGCCGGTGCTCCTCATCTATCCGGCCGTGAACGTCGCGCTGCACGGGACCGTCTGTCTCCTGAGTGCGCGTGCGGCGGCGCGGGAGGCGGCATGAGCCAACTTGCTGCCCAGATGCGTGCCGCTGAAACCGGGCCGTTCTCCGTGCGCGATACGGGGAGGGTGGGTCTTGGCCTTTTCAGCGAGCGCCCCTTCGCGGCCGGCGCGCTCGTCCTTATGATCGACGGCGTTGAGCGAGAATGGCGGAGCGTCAATCAGGCGGACGCCCTCGCGAACCCGAACTGGATTTGCGTCGGGGAGCATCGCTGGATCGACCCTGTTGGGGGCGCTCGATTCCTGAACCACTCGTGCGCGCCGACCATGCGCTTTCGCGAGCCGCGCGCGTTCGTTGCTATCCGCGATATTGCCGTCGGCGAAGAACTGACGTTCGACTATGCCCTGACGGAAGACGAGCCGCTCTGGCGCATGGCCTGCCGGTGCGGCGCGCCGAACTGTCGCCAAGAGATCCGCGCCATTCAGTTTTTAGCGGCGCATGAGATCGAGATGCACCTTGCCCATGTGCCGGATCATTTCCGGCGTGTGTGGGAAGC
>NZ_JBYCZS010000031.1:0-63345 GCF_057586355.1 Caulobacter sp. SRI_008 | reverse complement strand
GCCCGCCACCAGGCAGGCGGCCATGGCGGCCCAGGCCGGCGGCTTGCGCACGGTCAGGCCCGGACGGGCCGACGGCGTCGCCGGCTTCTGGACCCGGATCTTCTCCTTGGCCTTTTCCTTCGGCTTGGGCTGCGGGAAGGCGATCACCTCGGCCGGCTTGGCGCCGGTGGCGGCCGACTTCAGGGTCGGGGGCACCGGTTCGCGCAGCACGCCGGCATGGGCGCCCGACAGCAGTCGCCGCAGGTCTTTCTGGGCCTGGATCCGCGCGGCCAGGGCCGGGTCCTTGGCCATGGCCGCGGTGATCTTGGCCATGGCCTCGGGCGGCAGCTCGCCGTCCACATAGGCGAAGACCTCTTCGTCGCTCACGGTCATGGCCTGGCTCCTTGGTCGATCAGCACGGCCTGCAGGGCCATGCGGCCGCGGGCGAGGCGGCTGGTGAGGGTCCCCATGGGGATTTCGAGGCTGTCGGCGGCTTCCTGATACGAAAGGCCTTCGATCAGCACCAGGGCCACCGCCGTGCGCTGGTCCTCGGGCAGGGCGTCCAGCGCGGCCTCGACGGCGCTCATCGCCAGATGGCTGTCCAGCGAGTGGGCGGCCGGGTCGGCGGCGTTGGCGCCGGCCTCGGGCGGGGCCAGGATCCGGCCGCGCCGGGCCCGGCTTCTGCTTTCGTCGATCCAGGCGTTGCGCATGATCCGAAACATCCAACTGTCTTGTCGCGTGCCCTCGCGCCATTGATCGCGGCGCGCCAGGGCGCGCTCCACGGTCAACTGCGTCAGGTCGTCGGCGTCGGCGGGATCCCGGGCCAGCACCCGCGCCATGCGGCGCAGCCGCGGCAGCAGGTCCAGCATGTCCTTTTGAAAAGAATCCAAGGTCCGCCTACGTCGCCTGAAGGAAGAAACGCGCCGTGTCCGGCGTTTAATCCACAACTCGATAATTATTCCACTCCGCGCGCGTTCCGGCCATCGTTCTCGCGCGGAGAGTTCAGGAGATCGCGTTGCGAAGGAAAATCGTCCTGCCGGTCGTCGCGGCCTGCGCACTGGTCCTGGGACCGGCGGCGGCCTCGCGCGCCCAGCTTCTGCCCGGCGGCCTGCCGTCTTTGCCCAGTGGGCTGCCCAGTCGGCTGCCGGTGATCTCGGACGTCGTCGATGGCGCGCAGGACCTGACCACGCGCACCGTGGAAGGCGTGCGCGACCTGGCGGGCCTGGATCACCTGCGGTCCCTGCTGAAGGCCAATCCCCGCACGCTCGAAGCCGACGACCAGGGTCGCCCCGCCGTGCGCGGCGAGGTGCTGGCCGTCTCGCCCAGCTCCCAGGCGATCGAACAGGCCCTGGCCAAGGGCTTCACCGTGCTGCGCCGCGAGCGGTCGGGCGATCTGGGCCTCGAGCTGGTCACCCTGGCCCCGCCGCGCGGCATGGACGCCCGCCAGGCCGTCCGCGACCTGCGGGCGCTGGATCCGGGCGGCGACTACGACTTCAACCACATCTACGCCGGCGCAGGCGTAGCGGTCGCCACGGGGCTGGCGGCGACGGCCGCGTCGGACAAATCCGCGACCGGCGGCGCGCGGGTGGGCCTGGTCGACGGCGGGATCGATCTGGGCCATCCGGACTTTCGGGGCGTCGCTATCGAGCAGAAGGGCTTCGCCAAGGGCGCGCCCAGGGCCGGGGCGCACGGCACGGCCACCGCCGCCCTGATCGCCGCCCTGGGCTACGGCGCGGCCGGACCCGGCGCGCGGCTGCTGGCGGCCGACGTCTATGGCGTCGGGCCGACCGGCGGCTCGGCCTCGGCCATCGTCGGGGCGCTGTCCTGGATGAGCGCGGCCAAGGTTCCGGTGGTCAATGTCAGCCTGGTCGGCCCCGACAACGGCGCGCTGCGGGCGGCGGTCAAGGCGCTGGTCGGGCAAGGCGTTCTTGTCGTCGCCGCGGTCGGCAACGACGGCCCGGCTGCGCCGCCGCTCTATCCGGCCTCCTATCCCGGCGTGATCGCGGTCACCGGCGTCGACCGCAAGGGCAGGGCGCTGCCCGAGGCCGGGGCCAATCCGCAGGTGGCCTTCGCCGCCCTCGGCGCCGAAGTGCGCGCCGCCGCCCCCGGCGGACGGACCGCCAGCCTGCGCGGCACCTCCTTCGCAGCCCCGGTGGTGGCCGGACGGCTGGCCCGGCTGACGAGCAGGCCCGACCCGGCGCGCGCTCGGACGGCGGTCGCGGATCTGGCCCGTTCGGCCCGCGATTTGGGCGCGCCGGGACCCGACAAGGTGTTCGGCGCTGGCCAAATCGATGCAGGGCGCTAGGAAAAGTCGAAAAGAGTCAGCCTGATAACGCCGGGAGATCGATTTTCGAATTTCTCGAAAAAATTTGTGCTCGAAGGGAAGAAAAGCGCGGGAGCCGGCGTTTGACGGGTCAGGAGGCGGACAGCGCCCCACGGAAAAGACCCTTCAAAGGAGACGACCATGCGCAAGACCTCGTTCCTCACCGCCGCCGCCACCGTCGCCGTTCTGATGGCCGCGCCGATGGCCCACGCCCAGCTGCTGGGCGGTTCGGGCGGCGGCGGCCTGACGGGCGGTCTGGGCGGCGGCCTGGGCGGCCTCGGCGGTCAGCTGGGCGGGACCGGCGGCCTCGGCGGCGGCCTGACCTCGCCCGACACCAGCGGCCTGGGCTCCTCGGTCCGCGACACGACCGGCCGCGTCCGCGATCGCGCTGGCGACACCACCTCGACCGTCCGCGGCAAGGCGCGCAACGCCGCCGGCCGCACCCGCGACGCGGCGACCGGCGCGGTCGACACCGCCCGCACCACCGCTTCCACCGCCAATGCGGCGGGCTCGGCCAACGGCTCGGGCGCCGGCTCGGCCACCGCTTCGGCCGGCCAGCTGACCGGCGCGCTCAGCGGTTCCGGCGCTGGTTCGGCCTCGACCCCGGACACCAGTGGCCTGACCTCCACCGCCACGGGCGCGGCCTCCAACGCCGGTTCGCGCGTCCAGAACGCGGCGGGTTCGGTTCGTGACCGCGCCACCGGCGCGGCCAGCCGCACCACCAGCGCCGCCCGCAGCGCCGCCACCTCGGCCCGTGACGCGGCCAGCTCGACCTCGGCGACCGGCGACGGCGCCCTGAACGCCACCGGCGCGGCCAGCCGCGACGGCGTCTCGGGTTCGACCAGCGGCTCGGGCTCGTCCAGCGCCTCGACCAAGAAGGGCGGGACCAGCCAGTCGGGCTCGCTGGGCCTCACCGGCTCGGCCTCCCGCAGCGGCGCCAGCGCCTCGGCCAACGGCGGCGGCTCGGGCTCGACCGACATCAAGACCGGCAACAACTAAGCCGGCTGCTCCGTCGACCTAAGGGATGGCTCTTCCCCCGGGAGCCGTCCCGCTTCTTCGGAGTTCCAAAAAGAAAAGGCGGCGTCCTCGCGGGCGCCGCCTTCGTCTTGTCTAGTCCGTGAAGCCGATCAGCTGTCGAGGAAGCTGCGCAGCTTCCGCGACCGCGAGGGGTGCTTCAGTTTGCGAAGCGCCTTGGCCTCGATCTGACGGATCCGCTCGCGGGTCACCGAGAACTGCTGGCCGACTTCTTCCAGCGTGTGGTCGGTGTTCATGCCGATGCCGAAGCGCATGCGCAGCACGCGCTCTTCACGCGGGGTCAGCGAGGCCAGCACGCGGGTGGTGGTTTCCCGCAGGTTGCTCTGGATGGCCGCGTCGATCGGCAGAACGGCGTTCTTGTCCTCGATGAAGTCGCCCAGGTGGCTGTCTTCCTCGTCGCCGATCGGCGTTTCGAGCGAGATCGGCTCCTTGGCGATCTTCAGGACCTTGCGCACCTTCTCCAGCGGCATGGCCAGCTTTTCGGCCAGCTCTTCCGGGGTCGGCTCGCGGCCGATCTCGTGCAGCATCTGGCGGCTGGTGCGGACGATCTTGTTGATCGTCTCGATCATGTGCACCGGGATGCGGATGGTCCGCGCCTGGTCGGCGATCGAGCGCGTGATGGCCTGACGGATCCACCAGGTGGCGTAGGTCGAGAACTTGTAGCCGCGGCGATATTCGAACTTATCGACGGCCTTCATCAGGCCGATGTTGCCTTCCTGGATCAGGTCCAGGAACTGCAGGCCGCGGTTGGTGTATTTCTTGGCGATCGAGATCACGAGGCGCAGGTTGGCCTCGACCATTTCCTTCTTGGCCTGACGGGCCTCGCGCTCGCCCTTCTGAACGGTCTGGACGATGCGACGATAGTCGTCGATCGGCACGCCGGTCTCGGTGGCGAGGGCGGCGATCTCCTGGCGGATGTCGCCGACCGAGCTGGTGTCGTTCTCGACGAACTTGGTCCAGCGCACGCCCATGCCCTTCACCTGGTCGACCCAGGTGGGGTTCAGTTCGGAACCGAAATAGGCCTTCAGGAACTCGCCGCGGCTGATGCCGTAGCTGTCGGCCAGGCGCAGCAGGCGGCCTTCAAGACCGATCAGGCGCTTGTTGATCGCATAGAGCTGCTCGACCAGAGCCTCGATGCGGTTGTTGTTCAGCTTCAGCGTCTTCAGGTGCTGGATGATCGTCGCCGACAGGCCCTCGTAGGCCTTGCGGTCGGCGTCGGACAGATCCTCGCCCTTCAGGCGGCTGCCGACCAGCTTGTCCTGCAGCTTGCGGAAGGTCTCGAACTCGCTGGCGATGGCGTCGAGGATGGCCATGACGCCTTCGCGCAGTTCGCCTTCCATGGCGCTGACGGTCGGTCCGGCGCCGTCGTCGAAGTCGTCCTCGTCCTCGCCTTCGCCCTCGGGCTTGGCTTCGCCGGCTTCGTCGTCGACGGGCTCGGCCGGACCTTCGTCGTCCTCGGCCGCCGGGGTCGCCGCGCCGCCGTTGATGGCGGCGTAGGTGCCTTCCAGGTCGATGACTTCACGCAGCAGGATGCGGCCGGTGCTCAGTTCCTCGCGCCACACCATGATGGCTTCGAAGGTCAGGGCGCTTTCGCAGAGGCCGCGGATCATCGTGTCGCGGCCGGCCTCGATGCGCTTGGCGATGGCGATTTCGCCCTCGCGGCTCAGCAGTTCGACCGAGCCCATCTCGCGCAGGTACATCCGCACCGGGTCGTCGGTGCGGTCGTAGGCGGCCGGCTTGTCGCTGGTGATGACCGTGGTGTTCTCGTCGCGGGTGGCGACTTCGCCGCCCTCGGCGTTCTCGGCGTCTTCCTCGGCCTCGACGACGTTGACGCCCATCTCGCTGAGCATCGCCAGGGTGTCTTCGATGGCGTCGGGGCTGACTTCTTCCGAAGGCAGCACCTTGTTCAGCTCGTCCATCGTGACGTAGCCGCGGGCTTTCGCCTGCTTGATGAACTTCTTTACGCCGGCGTCGGTCAGGTCGAGCAGAGGGCCGTCACCACCGGTGGCTTCGGGCGCTTCGGTCTCGGCCGTGGAATTGTTGCTCATCAAGCTCTCCGAAATCGACGCCGCCCCTTACCGCGAGGGACGGGTCGAGAATGCTTCAACATGTCGCCGGCCTTCCGCGGATACTCGCGAGTTCGGGTCGGTGACTGCTTCCAAGGGTTAGGACCCCGCTGCGCAGGCGCTCCAAGCTTCCAGCATCATCGATGAAAAAAATTTCGACGTTCTGTGAACTAGCGCACGAAAAACCACGGGGTAACGCTCCGCGCGAAATTGGCGGAGGGCGGGCGGCTTCGAGCGCGGCGTTCATGAACGTCGACCTTTCGGACCGACGACCGCTGGGACTTGGCGCGGCGAGGATGACATCCTGTTTCAAGCAGGGCGCGCGCTGTGCGTTGGCGGCCCGATCGATGTCAAATCAGCTGCGTGGCAAATCCTTGAGTCGGCAAATGGCCGTGGGTGACGCCCGTGTCAAGATGGCGGGCGCGAAGTTGGCCGTTTCTCGCCGTTCCGCGAGGCGAGACGCGCGGAGGAGTCGCCGCCTGGTGGATGCGTCCGTATGCCACGCCGAGGCCTTAACCGTGTCGCATACCGCCGCTCTATAGAGTGTCGCGCATGACACAGGGCGGAAAGGTCATGGATAGGGAGACGCGCAGGCTCGCGGCCTTGAAATCCTATCAGGTGCTCGACACCCCGTGCGATCCCGCGCTGGACCGCCTGACCGCGCTGGCCGGCAACCTGTTCGGCGCGCCGATCGCCCTGGTTTCTCTGATCGACGACGAACGCCAGTGGTTCAAGGCCAGGTTCGGGCTGGAGGCGGAGTCCACCAGTCGGGACCAAGCCTTCTGCGCCCATGCCATCGAGATGGGGCCCAACGCGGTGATGGTGGTCGAGGACGCCACGCTCGATCCCCGCTTCGCCGACAATCCGCTGGTCACCGGCGATCCCGACATCCGCTTCTACGCCGGCGCCACCCTGACGACGAAGGAAGGCGACAACCTCGGCACGCTGTGCGTCATCGACGACAAGCCGCGCCCGCGCCCCTCCGACGCTGAACTGGAACGGCTGAAGCTGTTGGCGGGCGTGGTCGTCGACGAGTTCGAGCTGACCAAGGCCAACCGCCAGGCGCGCGAGAAGCAGCGCCTGCTGGAGATCGCCGAGAGCATGGCCAAGGTCGGCCACTGGCGCTACGACCTTGCGACCGGCCTGACGACCTGGTCCGACGCCGTCTACGAGATCCACGGCCTGCCGCGCTCGGGCTTCGACCCGCAGGTCGACGACGCCATCGCCTACTATCACCCCGAAGACCGCGACCATGTGCGCGACTGCCTGCAGAGGGCGATCGACACGCGCAGCGGCTTCGAGTTCCAGCTGCGGCTCCAGCGCCCCGACGGCGCGCTGCGCCACGTGGCGGCGAAGGCGGTCTGCGAGGAGGGACCGGACGGCCAGCCGGTGGCCCTGATCGGCCTGCTGCAGGACGTCACCGACCATGTCGAGGCCCTGCACGCGGTCGAGGGCAGCGCCAGGCGCTACAGGCTGCTGACCGAGAACGCCAACGACCTGGTCACCAAGATGGATCGCGAGGGACGCTTCACCTACGTCTCGCCGGCGGTGAAGGTGGTGACCGGCTACACGATGGAGGAGGTGGTCGGCCGTCGCGCCATCGAGTTCATCCATCCCGACGACCACGAGCGCGTGCAGGCGGCCTTCGCCGATCTGCCGGCCGGTCCCTCGACCTGGCGCATCGAGTACCGCATCCTCTGCAAGGACGGGTCGGTGCGCTGGATGGAGGCGCGTCCGACCCTGGCGCGTGATCCGCAGACCGGCCAGATGAGCGCCGTCACCGACGTGATCCGCGACATCACCGACCACAAGGCCGCCGAGATCGCCCTGGCCGAAAGCGAGGCCCGCTACCGGCTGCTGGCCGACAACGCCATCGACATGATCTCGCGCTTCACGCCTGACGGCGCGATCTCCTACATCACGCCCAGCTGCCGGCGCGTGCTGGGCTATGAGCCCGAGGAAATGGTCGGCCGGCGGGTCATCGACATGACCCATCCCGACGACAAGGGCGTGCTCGTCGACTACTACCGCGACCTGATCGCCCGCGGTCCCGGCGTCGTCGCCGAGCCCTTTCACTTTCGCGGCCAGGCCAAGGACGGGCACTGGGTCTGGCTGGAAGGCCAGCCGACCCTGTTCTTCGACGAGGCGGGCGTCCTGACCGGCGTCCAGGACGTCGTTCGCGACGTCACCACGCGCAAGGCCCTGGAGGCGCAGCTGCAGCAGGCCCGGGCCGAGGCCGAGGCCGCAGCCGGGGTGAAGGCCGAGTTCCTGTCCAACATGAGCCACGAGCTGCGCACGCCGCTGACGGCGGTGCTGGGCTTCTCGCGGATGATCGAGGCGCAGCCCGAACTGGCGCCGTCCACCCGCGCCTGGGTCGCCAAGACCCTGGCCGCCGGCCAGGCCCTGCTGTCGACGGTCAACGACATCCTGGACTTCTCCAAGCTCGAGGCCGGTCAGGTCGAGATCGACCTGGAGCCGTGCGACGCCCGCACCCTGCTGGGCGACGCCCTGTCGCTGTTCTCGCTGCAGGCCGAGGCCAAGGGCGTGGCCCTGGTGGCCGACGGCCTGGAGAGCTTGCCGGCCAGTCTGGTGCTCGACCCCGACCGCGTGCGCCAGGTGCTGCTCAACCTGCTGGGCAACGCCATGAAGTTCACCGACGCCGGGGCGGTGGAGCTGCGCGCCGTCCATGCCGGCGGGCGCCTGGTCGTGACGGTGTCGGACACCGGTCCCGGCATGCCGGCCGAGCGCCTGGGCGAGCTCTTCAAGCGGTTTTCGCAGATCGACGGCTCGTCCACCCGCCGCCATGGCGGCACGGGCCTGGGCCTGGCCATCTGCAAGGGCCTGGTCGAGGCGATGGGCGGCGAGATCGGCGTCGAGAGCGCGCTGGGGCAGGGGGCCAGGTTCTGGTTCAGCCTGCCGGCCGCCGCGGCCGAAGCGCCCAAGGCCGTCGAGCGCCTGGGCGCGCCGGCTCTGGACCTTCCCGCCGGTTGCCGGGTGCTGGTGGTCGACGACAATCAGGTCAATCGCGAACTGGTCAGCGCGGTGCTGGAGGGCTTCGACGTCGAACTGGCCCAGGCCGCCGACGGCCAGGCGGCGATCGACGCGGCCTTACTGCAAGCGTTCGACGTCATCCTGATGGACCTGCGCATGCCGCTGATGGACGGCGAGACCGCCGCGCGCCGCATCCGCGAGGGCGGCGGTCCCAGCAGCGACGCCTCGATCCTGGCCTTCTCGGCCGACGCCGACCCCAAGCTTTCCGACGGCCTGTTCGACGGCGTCCTGGCCAAGCCCCTTGAGATCGGCGCGCTCCTGGGCGGCATCGCCGCGGCGCTGGAGCGCGAGCGCAGGGCGGCGTAGTTCTGGGGGCGGTTGGTCGAACCGGAAGGAACCTCCCCCTGTGGGGGAGGTGATCGCGAAGCGATCGGTGGGGGGAGTGACTGCAAGCCGTCCGTAGCCGAAGCGGCTGAAAACGTCCCCCCACCGGCCTTTGGCCGCCTCCCCGATAGGGGGAGGTTCTTCAGTGCGCCGGCTGCCAGAATTCCAGGTTGCTGATCTGGCGTTCCAGGACGGCGATGCGGTCGCGCAGGTCGCGGGTGGCCGTCAGGCTGGCGGCGGTGACCGGTTCCTCGCGCATGGCCCTCAGGGCCCGTTCGGCGTCGCCCACCTCGACGATGGCCTCGTAGCAGGCGGCCCATAGGATACGGGCCCGCTCGCGCTCCATCTTGGCGTCGAGGAACGGCGCGTTCAGCGTCGCGGCCAGGCGGTCGAGCTCGGCCAGCTCCTCGGCGCGGCCCTTGCGCACCAGGATGTCGCGGAAGGGCGTCTCGTCGCCGATGTCGTCGATCAAGGCCTCGAAGATCTCGTGGGCCAGACCCTTCAGCCGCGCTTCGCCGAAACCGATCCGCTCCAGCGCCTCGTCATAGGGGCGCGCCCAGGCCGGATGATTGACGGCGGCGATGGCCACGGCCGCGTGGAAGGGGTTCAGCCGGCGGCCGATCTGTTCGCGGGCGATGCCGCGGATGCCGGGATCGGGCGGACCGCGATCACGGCCGCGCCAGTTCCCGCCGCCACCGCCACCGCCGTTTCGCGGCGTGAACGGGCGATCACCGCCCTGGCCGCCGCCCCCGCCGCCATAGGCCGGCTTGGGGAACAGCAGGTCGAGCTTGGCGTAGAGATCGTCCTTGTACGCCGACGCCAGATCCTTGTCGGCGATCGTGCCCGCCGCCGCCCGCAGGCGTTGCTTGAGGCCCGCCTTGCGTTCCGGCGTATCGAGCGGCTCCAGGTCGCGCTCGCGCACGAACAGCGCCTCGACGAAGGGCGTGGTCTGGGTGACCTGGGCCTTTAGTGCCGCCGGGCCCTGCTCGCGCAGCACGTCGTCGGGATCCTTGCCGCCGCTGACGATCGAAAAGCGGAACGAGCGGCCGGGCTTCAGCAGCGGCAGGGCGCGGTCGATGGCGCGGTTGGCGGCCCGCTGGCCGGCCTTGTCGCCGTCGAAGCACAGGGTCGGCTCCGGATGCAGACGCCACAGCGCCTCCATCTGCTCCTCGGTCAGGGCCGTGCCCATGGCCGCCACGGCCGCCAGGTTCGCGCGCTGGCAGGCCACGACGTCCATATAGCCCTCGACCACCAGCAGCGGCGTCTGCTCGGTGGGGGCCGCCGCCTGGGCCGCGTGCAGCAGCTTGCGGGCGTCATAGAGGCCGTAGAGCACGCGGCTCTTGTGGAAGAGGCTGGTCTCGGGGCCGTTCAGGTATTTGGCGCGGGCGTTGGGGTCCATCGCCCGACCGCCGAACGAGACGACCTTGCCGCGGGTGTCGGTGATCGGAAAGATGATCCGGTCGCGGAAGCGGTCGTAGGGCGCGCCGCCGTCCTCGGGCGCGATCAGCAGGCCGGCCTCCACCAGGTCGCCGGGCTTGGCGCCCTTGGCGATCAGATAGTCCTTCAGCGCCGTGCGGCCGTTGGGGGCGAAGCCGATGCGGAAGCGGCTCCACTGATCCTCGGGCAGGGCGCGGCGGTCGAGATAGGCGCGGGCGTCCTTGCCGACCGGGCGGCGCAGTTCGGCCTCGAACCAGGCCGCCGCCAGCTCCATCCAGTCGCCCAGCCCCGCGCGCTTGCGGTCGTCTTGGGCGGCGCGGGCGTCGGGCTCGGGCAGGCTCATGCCGGCCTCGGCCGCCAGCCGCTCGACCGCCTCGCTGAAGGTCAGCCGCTCGGTCTCCTGCAGGAAGCTGATGATGTCGCCGTGCTTGCCGCTGGAGAAGCAGTGGTAGAAGCCCTTGTCGTCGTTGACGAAGAACGAGGGGCTCTTTTCCTTGGTGAAGGGCGACAGCCCCGCGTACTCGCGACCCTGCCGCCGCAGCTTCACCGTCTTTCCGACCACGTCGGAGGGGCGAAGTCGGGACTTCAGTTCTTCAAGGAAGCGGTCGTCGAAGCGCATGGCGATATGGCCCCAACATAAGGTCGCGCGCGCGGGATGACACTCCTCCTGAGGTGACAACCTCACAAGCGGCTTTGGACTTATCCCCTGCCATCCACAGCTAGCGTCGCCGTGGATCAAAGAAGCGTCGCACTAGGAACGGGCCTTTCCGACCCTCCGTTCTGATGCGGGGATCGCCTCGACGCGTCCCCACGCCACACAGAGCCACGGAGAACACCCATGCCCGAGTCCCGCTGGAACGACCGTGAAGGCCGCTTCGAGATCGACCGCGAACGCGATTTCGACGACGAGCGCGGCTATGGCTACGACGCTTCGCGCGCCGATGGGCGTCGCCAGGACCGCTACGCCCAGGATTCCGACTGGCGCGACCGCTACGCCGCCCGTGAGCAGCGCAGCTACGGCGAACCCCGCCACCGCTCGTCCGGCCGGGCCGAACTGCGCCGCGCCGTCAGCCAGGGCGGCGACATCGGCTACGGGACCATCCGTTCGGGCTCGGACTACGCCTCGGGCCGCGGCTATCGCGCGCCGGGCGACTACGGCCAGGTGGGCGGCTTCGACTTCGGCGGCTCGACTGCCGACTACGGCGGGGGTGGTTATCGCGGCGAGGCGCCCGACTACGGCGACCGCGCCTATTTCGACCGCCGCCACGAACACGACCGCAACTACTATACGGACGGGCCGGGACGCGGGCGCCGCGAACACGGACCCCATGGCCGCCATTCGCATGACCGCTACGACGACGATCGCGGCTGGTTCGACCGCGCCCGCGACGAGGTCTCGGCCTGGATGGGCGACCACGACGCCCAGCGCCGCCGCGAGCACGATGCGGCCCTGCGCGCCGACCATCGCGGCCGCGGACCCAAGGGCTATCGCCGCTCCGACGAGCGTATCCGCGAGGACGTCAGCGACCGCCTGACCGACGACGGCTGGCTGGACGCCTCGTCCATCGAGGTCGCGGTCAAGGACGGCGAGGTGACGCTGAGCGGCACGGTCCACGCCCGCGACGACAAGCGCCGGGCCGAACTGCTGGCCGAAAGCGTCTCGGGCGTCGACAACGTCCAGAACAACCTGCGCCTGGATCGCGGCGTCGAAGCCAAGCCCGGTGACTGGTCTCTGCAGGGCAACGCGCCCCAGCAGGGCGTGACGGGCAAGGCTTAACTCGTAACCCCCATTCCTCGTCATCCCGGACGGCCGCAGGCCGATCCGGGACCCAGGGGACCGGATGCGGCTGTCGATGCCGCGCATCCAGCGGTAGCCGACGCACTGCGGCGGCCCCTGGGTCCCGGCTCTACGCGCTGTGCGCTCCGGCCGGGATGACGACTTTTGATGCGTCGGGGGCCCTAAGTGATCATCCCTAGCTTGGCTGGCCGGCCGCTTGGGACCATTTAGGCCCCATGTCCGAGTCCGAAGCCACCCAGCCCGCCTTCACCGACGCCGAGATCGACGCCCTGGTCGAGACCTTCTACGCCAAGGTCCGCCGTCATCCGCGCCTGGGGCCGATCTTCAACCACGTCATCGCCGAGGACGCCTGGCCCCATCACATGGCCACGCTGAAGAACTTCTGGGCGACGGTGCTGCAGGGCTCGGGCCGCTACAAGGGCTCGCCGATGGCGGTGCACCAGCGGATCGAGGGCTTCCAGGAGTGGATGTTCACCCCCTGGCTCAATCTCTTCCACGCCACCTGCGTGGAGCTGTTCGACGCCCCGCGCGCGGCGATCATTGGCGAGAAGGCCGAGCGCATCGCCCGTTCGCTGAAGCTGGGCCTCTTCTTCCGTCCGGGAGCCCCGGCGTGAGCACGATCCCCAAGAAGATCGAGGCTGAAGGCTTCGCCATTGTGCCGGCCGCGCAGACCCGCGACCTCTTGGGCGGACTGCCCGACTGGGACATGTTCGCCGACAGCTGGAACGACCTGGGCGTCGATGGCTTCATGGCCGACGGCGGCCGCTATCGCCGCCGGCGGTTCGCGGCCTTCGCCGCCTCGGCCGACGGCGTGATTGCCCGCAAGCCGCACCAGCCGCACTACCAGAGCCGCGACTACAACACCCTGAACGGCGGCGTGCAGCGGTGGTTCGAGCCGGTGACCCAGACTATCGCTGAACACCCCGTGACCACGGCTGTGCTCCGGGCCGGCCTCGAGCTCTTCCACCCCCTGACCGCCGATCCGCCCGCGGCCTGGCACGTCGAACTGCACCAGTTCCGCATCGAGGCTCACGACGGCGAGGCCGGCCAGCCGACGCCCGAGGGTATGCACCGCGACGGCGTCGACTGGGTGATCGTCATGCTGGTGGAGCGCCACAATGTGGCCAGCGGCGTCACCGACATCTTCGCCCCGGGCGGCCGCGCCCTGGGCTCCTTCACCCTGACGGAGCCGGGGGACGCGGTGTTCCTCGACGACCATCGGGTCCTGCACGGGGTTACGGCGATCAGCCCCCTCCAAGCCGGACGCGAGGCGCGCCGCGACGTGCTGGTGGTCACCTTCCGACGGGAGGATTAGAGGCGTCCGACAAAGGTCGAGGGGGCGCGACCGTTTGTCTCACTCCACCTGGGGGAGAGGGCGTGCAAGCCTCCGCTCCTTCGCGAAACGAGCGCCGCCCTTCATGACCGACGACGCCCATTCGCTGTCCGCTTCCGGCCGTCGGGACGCCTTTTCGGCGACCATGGCCGACGCGGTGCCGATCTTGATCGGCTATGTCGGCGCCGACCGCCGCTACCGCTTCGTCAACCGCGCCTACGAGACCTGGTTTGGCGTGCGCCGCGCCGACATCGAGGGCCGCTCCCTCGTCGAGGTGATGGGCGAGATCGCCTATGAGCGGGTGCGCGCCCATGTCGATGCGGCCCTGGAAGGGCGCAGCCTGACCTTCGAGGGCGAGCTGCCCTATGCCGGGGCGGGCGTGCGTCACGTCGAGGCGCAGTACGTGCCCGACATCACCCCCGACGGCGCCGTGCTCGGCTACTACGTGCTGGTCACCGACATCTCCGCCCGCAAGAAGGCCGAGGCCGAGCTCGCCCGCCTGCTGGTGCGCGAGCGTCGCCGGGCGCTGATGCTCGACCTGGGCCGCCAGCTGCGCGAGGAGACGGAGGTCTCCGCCATCGCCGGCCGCGCCTGCCAGGTGCTGGCCGCGCAGCTGGGCGTGCAGCGGGCCGGCTACGCCGAGGTCGATCAGGCCGGCGTCTCCACCCAGATCATCGGCGAATGGGGCGGGGAGGGCGTGCAGCCCCTGGTCGGGCCGCTATTCGTGCTCGACGATTTCGGCCCGGCCATGAGCGACGACCTGCGGGCCGGGGTGCAGGTGGTCATCGACGATATCCGTGAGGATATCCGCACCCGCCACCCGGCCGTCCTGCCGGCCTATGCCGCGCTCGACATTCTGGGCTTTGTGGCCGTGCCGCTGATCAAGGCCGGTCGGCTGGTGTCCTATCTCTTCGTCTGTCAGGAACACCCCCGCACCTGGAACGCCGACGAGGTGGCCTTCGTCGGCGATGTCGGCGAACTGATCTGGGCCTCCAGCGCCCGCGCCCGGGGCGAGGCGGCCCTGCGCCAGGCCGAGGAGACCGAGCGCCTGCTGATCCGCGAGGTCGACCACCGGGCCAAGAACGTGCTGGCGGTGGTGCAGTCGCTGGTCCAGCTGACGCCTTTCGTCGACAAGCGCCAGTACGTCACCGCGCTCAGCGGCCGCATCGGCTCCCTGGCCCGCTCGCACAGCCTGCTGTCGACCACCCGCTGGACCGGCGCCGACCTGCGGGCCCTGCTGGAGCAGGAGCTGGAGGCCTACGGCTTCGAGCACGAGGCCCGCGTCGTCCTTTCCGGACCGCCGGTGCTGATCCGGGCCGAGGCCGCCCAATCGCTGGGCCTGGTCGTGCACGAACTGGCCACCAACGCCAGCAAGTACGGCGCCCTGTCGGCGCCCGGCGGGACGCTGGAGGTGCGCTGGGACTGGGAGGCAGGGATCCTCGTTCTCGACTGGCGCGAGACCGGCGGGCCGCCGGCGGTCGCGCCGGTTCGTCGCGGTTTCGGCTCCACCCTGATCCAGAACGCCGGCAAGCAGCTGGGCGCCAGGGTCTCGCACGACTGGCGGGCCGAGGGCCTGCATTGCCGGCTCGAGCTGACGCGCGGCGCCTTGCCCGCGGCGGCCGGTCTCGAACGCTCCGCCGCCGCCCCGTCGCCCGCGTCGGAGGGCGGCCTGCAAAACCAGCGCGTGCTGGTGGTCGAGGACGAGGCTCTGGTGGCCATGGAGCTGGCCCGGGTTCTGGCCCTGGCCGGCGCCCATGTGGTCGGCCCGGCCGGCGACATCGACGAGGCGCTGGAGCTGATCGAGAACAGCCTGATCGACAGGGCCGTGCTCGACGTCAATCTCGGCGGCCGCATGGTCACGCCGGTGGCCAAGGCCCTCAGCGAACGCGACATCCCCTTCGTCTACCTGACCGGCTACCAGGAGCCCGGCCTCGACGACGGCCCCGTGCTGCACAAGCCGGCCGCGCCCGAGGCCCTGGTCAGCGCCCTGGCGGGGCGGCGGGCGGAGCCGGTCTAGGCCGGTTTGTCACCCACTTAAGCTCCCGTCATTCCCGCCCTTGTGGCGGGAAACCCTCTTTCAGTCGCAGGAGCGGATGGGGCGGA
The DNA here is from genome assembly GCF_057586355.1 of Caulobacter sp. SRI_008. NCBI lineage: Bacteria > Pseudomonadati > Pseudomonadota > Alphaproteobacteria > Caulobacterales > Caulobacteraceae > Caulobacter > Caulobacter sp. SRI_008. The sequence goes on along the minus strand of NZ_JBYCZS010000031.1, from coordinate 47,896 downwards.
TCGCCGGCGATCCGCTTGCGCTTCACGTGCGAGCGGACCCAGGGGTTCCCGCCACAAGGGCGGGAATGACGGGAAGAAAAGTGAGGCGTGAAGGGCTTCGCAGAGACATCCCGCCGCATCCCTTCTCCTTGACTCCGACGGCCATCCGGATCAGAACAAAATGGGAACGGAGGTCGCCATGCCTGGCTCGCGCGAGGCGCGTATCGAGGCCCTCAGAGGTCGGATCGCCGCCATTCAGGCGGGGACTCGGACTCCGACTCCGGTCCTGCCGTTCGGCGATCCGCGCATCGACGGCCATCTGCCCGGCGGGGGGCTGCCGAGGAGCGGCTGGCACGAAGTGGTCGGCGAAGGCCTGGAGGGCGAGAGCGGGGCGGCCATGGCGGCCTTCGCGGCGCTCCTGGCCCGGCCCCGGGCCGCCAAGGGGGCGGTGGTCTGGGTGCTGCGGCGGTCGGACCTCTATGTGCCGGGCCTGGTGAACCTGGGCTTTCCGGTCGAGCGGCTGGTGCTGGTGCGGGTCCGCGACGAGGCCGAGGGGCTCTCGGTGCTGGAGGACGCCCTGGCCACGCCGGGCGTCGCCGTCGCCATAGGAGAGGCCGAGGCGCCAGACCTCGTCGCCGGTCGCCGCCTGCAACTGGCCTGCGAGCGGGCGGGAGGCTTCGGCCTCGTCCTGCACCGCCGGCCCTATGGCGGACCGGCCAAGGGCGCGACCGGCTCGGCCGCCTTCAGCCGTTGGCGGGTGGGCTCCGCGCCGGGGAGGGCCCCGCCTGATGGGCTGGGCCTTGGCCCGCCCGCTTGGCGCGTGACGCTGGAACGCTGCCGGGGCGGACGCCCGGGAGCGTGGATCCTGGAACATTCGGAGGCCGACCATGGCCCGCATCCTTTCCGTGTGGTGTCCGAACTGGCCGATCACGACCTGGCTGAGACACCACCCGAACGCCTTCGCCGAGCTGGGTGAGGGGGAGGCCCCCTCAGTCGGCTTCGCCGACAGCTCCCCCAGAGGGGGAGCATCTAACGAGCGCGGACCAAAATCCTCCCCCCCTGGGGGAGGTGGCCCGGAGGGCCGGAGGGGGTCTTCACCGCCGGTGGAGCAAGATCCCCCTTTCGCCCTGCTGCTCTCCGAACGCGGAACCCGCCGCCTCGCCGCCGTCAACGACGCGGCTCTGGCCCTGGGCCTCTCCGCCGGCCAGAAGGCCGCTGACGCCCTGGCCCTGGTTCCGCATCTGGCGACCGCCGACCACGACCCGGAGGCCGACCGCCGGGCGCTGGAGAGCCTTTGCGACTGGTGCGTGCGGTTCTCGCCGGCCGTGGCGGTCGACGGCGACGACGGCCTGCTGCTCGACATCACCGGGACCGACCACCTGTGGGGCGGGGAAGGGGCCATGCTGGCTGACCTGCTCGAACGCCTCGCCCGCTGGGGCGTACCGGCCCGCGCGGCGATCGCCGACACCGCCGGCGCGGCCTGGGCCCTGGCCCGCTATGGAGAGGCCCGCCATGGCCAAGGCGAGGCGGTGGTCCCGCCCGGCGGCCAGGCTGAGGCGCTGGCTCGCCTGCCGGTGGCCGCCCTGCGGCTGGACGAGGCCGCGCAGGCCCAGTTGCCGCGCCTTGGCCTGCACCGCGTCGGCCAGCTCTACGGCCTGCCCCGCGCCCAGATGGCCAAGCGCTTCGGCCTGGCCTTCACCCAGCGTCTCGACCAGGCCCTGGGCGCGGCGGGCGAGGCCCTCGTTTTCCGGCGTCCGGCCAGCCCGTGGTTCGAGCGCCTGGCCTTCTTCGAGCCGATCAGCGCGCCCGACGACCTGGCCCGCGTCGCCGCCGACGTGCTGGCCCTGATCTGCAAGCGGCTGGAGGCCGAGGGGCGCGGGGCCAAGCGGTTCGAGGTCGTGTTCCACCGCCTGGACGGTAAGGCCTTCCCCGTGCCGGTCGGCCTGGCGCGTCCTGGCCGCGACGCCAGGCGACTGGCCAAGCTGGTCGCGCCCAAGCTCGACCGGGTCGATCCGGGCTTCGGCATTGACGTGATCACGGTCCACGCCTTCGCCGTCGAGGCCCTGGCCCAGGGGCAGTCGCGCATCGACGCCGAGCTTGACGCGGCCGAGGCCCTGGCCCCGCTGGTCGATCGCCTGATCAACCGCCTGGGCGAAGGGCGGGTCTGGCGGCCCGATCCGGTCGAAAGCCACGTGCCCGAACGCGCCGTCGCCCGCGCCGCGCCCCTGGCCCCGGCGACGAGCGCCCGGCCGTGGAACCCCGACCTGCCGCGCCCGACGCGCCTCTTCCGCCGGCCCGAGCCCATCGAGGTGATGGCCAAGCTGCCCGACGACCCGCCCCTGCGCTTCACTTGGCGCGGCCGTCCGCACCGCGTGCGCGCCGCCGAGGGCCCCGAGCGCATCGGCCAGGAATGGTGGCGCGGCGACTTCGACGCCGCGGGGCCGGGCAAGATCCGCGACTACTACCGGGTGGAGGACGAGGCCGGCGGCCGGTTCTGGATCTACCGGCAAGGGCTCTATGGCGACGGCGAGATGCCGAAATGGTGGCTGCATGGCCTGTTTGGTTGAGCACCCCCTCAGTCGCTCCGCGACAGCTCCCCCAGAGGGGGAGCATCTGCGCCGCGCTGACCAGATCCTCCCCCTCTGGGGGAGGTGGCCCGGAGGGCCGGAGGGGGCCTGCGCCCCATGACCGCCTACGCCGAGCTCCAGACCACCACCAACTTCTCCTTCCTGCACGGGGCCTCCCGCGCCGAGGAACTGATGCTGACCGCCGAGGCCCTGGGCCTCTCCGCCGTGGGCGTCGTCGACCGCAACAGCCTGGCGGGCGTGGTGCGCGCCTGGACGGCGGCCAAGAAGCTGAAGGTCCGCGCTCTGGCCGGCTGCCGGCTGGACTTCGCCGACGCCACGCCCAGCCTGCTCTGCTACCCGTCCGACCGCGAAGCCTTCGCCCGACTGACGCGGCTGCTGACGCTCGGCCAGAGGCGTGCGGGGAAGGGCGAGTGCATCCTCTCCTGGGCCGACTTCGCCGCGCACGCCGAGGGGCAGCTGGTGCTGGTCGTGCCGCCAGAGAAGCTGGACGCCGCCTTCGAGGCCGATCTCCAGCGCATCGCCGGCGCGCTGAGAGGCCGCGTCTGGCTGGCCGCCAGCCGCGCCTACGCCGCCCAGGATCTCAAGCGCCTGGCTCGTCTCGACGCCCTGGGCGAGGCGGCCGGCGCGCCGATGGTGGCCACCAACGACGTGCTCTATCACGGCCCCGAGCGGCGGCCGTTGCAGGACGTCATCACCTGCGTGCGCGAGCATTGCACGATCCAGGAAGCCGGCTTCCGGCTGCAGGCCAACGCCGAGCGCCATATCAAGACCCCGGTCGAGATGGCGCGGCTTTTCGAGCGTTGGCCCCGGGCCATCGCCCGCACCGTCGAGATCGTCGCGCGCATCGGCTTCGACCTCGACGACCTCAAGGAAGAATACCCCGACGAGCCGGTGCCGCCCGGCAAAACCTCCATGCAGCACCTGACCGACCTGACCTGGCAGGGGGCGGCCTGGCGCTATCCCGGCGGCGTGCCGGACAAGGTGGTCGCGCAGCTGAAGGAGGAGCTGCGGCTGATCGACAAGATGGACTACCCCAACTACTTCATCACCGTGCACGACATCGTGCGCGAGGCGCGGTCGATGGGCATCCTGTGCCAGGGGCGCGGCTCGGCGGCCAATTCCTCGGTCTGCTACTGCCTGGGGGTGACGGCCATCGACCCCACCGAGCACCGCCTGCTGTTCACCCGCTTCATTTCCGAGAACCGCGGCGAGCCGCCCGACATCGACGTCGACTTCGAGCACGAGCGGCGCGAGGAGGTGATGCAGTACGTCTACAAGCGCTATGGCCGGGAATATGCGGCCATCTGCGGCACGGTGATCCACTACCGCCCGCGCAGCGCCATCCGCGACGTCGGCAAGGCCCTGGGCCTGACCGAGGACGTCACCTCGCTGCTGGCCGGCACGGTCTGGGGCAGCTGGGGCGACGGCTTGCCAGAGGAGCACCTGACCAATGCGGGCCTCGACCCCAAGGCCCCGGAGATCGCCCGCGCCGTGGCTCTGGCCACCGAGCTGATGGGCTTTCCCCGCCACCTGTCGCAGCACGTCGGCGGCTTCGTCCTGACCAAGCGGCGGCTCGACGAGACCGTGCCGATCGGCAACGCCGCCATGAAGGACCGCACCTTCATCGAGTGGGACAAGGACGACATCGACAGCCTCGGTTTGATGAAGGTCGACGTGCTGGCCCTGGGCATGCTGACGGCGATCCAGCGGGCTTTCGGCATGTTGCGGGCCGATCACGGAGAGCCGATCGTCGACCTGGCTGACGTGCCCAAGGAGGTGGCTGGCGTCTACGACATGCTCTGCGTGGCCGACAGCATCGGCGTCTTCCAGGTCGAGAGCCGGGCGCAGATGTCGATGCTGCCGCGCCTGAAGCCGCGCCGCTTCTACGACCTGGTCATCGAGGTGGCGATCGTCCGCCCGGGACCGATCCAGGGCGACATGGTCCATCCCTATCTGAAGCGGCGAAACAAGATCGAGGAGGTGGATTGGCCCAAGCCCTCGCCTGAACACGGCCCGGAAAACGAACTTCAGGAAATCCTCGGCAACACCTACGGCGTGCCGCTGTTCCAGGAGCAGGCCATGAGCCTGGCCATCGAGGCGGCCAAGTTCACGCCCGACGAGGCCGACGGCCTGCGCAAGGCCATGGCCACCTTCCGCAACCTCGGCACGCCGGCCGAATATCGCGAGAAGTTCGTCGAGGGCATGGTCCGGCGCGGCTATCAGCGCGACTTCGCCGAGCGCTGCTTCAAGCAGATCGAGGGCTTCGGCCACTACGGCTTTCCGGAAAGCCACGCGGCCAGCTTCGCCAAGCTGGTCTACATCTCGGCCTGGATCAAATGGGCCTGGCCGGACGTGTTCTGCGCGGCCCTGATCAATTCCCAGCCGATGGGCTTCTACCAGCCGTCCCAGCTGGTGCGCGACGCGCGCGAGCATGGCGTCGAGGTTCGGCCGCCGGACGTGATGCGCAGCGACTGGGACTGCACATTGGAAACCCGCTCCTCCCCCGCGTTAGCGGGGGAGGGGGACCGCGAAGCGGTGGAGGGGGCGACGGCGCGCACGGCGCTTCGTCCCTCGCCCCCTCCGTCACGGTGCGTATCCGCACCGCGCCACCTCCCCCGTTTCTCGGGGGAGGAGCGACGAGATTCCCGCAAGATCTCCAACGAAGACACCCGTCCCCGCTGGAAAGCGCTGCGCCTGGGCCTGCGCCAGATCAAGGGCCTGAAGGAAGTCGATGCGCTGACCCTGATGAAGGCCCGCGACGAAGGCGCCCGCACGCCGGCCGAGTTCGCCCAGGGCGGCGTGCCGCAGCGGGCGCTGGAGCTGCTGGCCGAGGCCGACGCCTTCGCCTCCACGGGTCTCGCGCGCCGTGACGCCCTGTGGGCGGTCAAGGGGCTGAAGGGCGAGCACAAGGCGCCGGTCCAGGCCCCGCTTCTGGCCGGCCTGCCGCTGTTTGAGGACCAGGTCTCGTTGCCGGCCATGGGCAAGCCGCAGGAGGTGGCCGAGGACTATCGCACCACCAGCCTGTCCCTGAAGGCCCACCCGTGCGGCTTCTACCGGCCGATGCTGGCGAAGCTGGGGGCGGTCACCGCCGACCAGCTGCCGAAATTCCGCAACGGCCAGAAGGTGTCGGTCGGCGGCCTCGTCCTGATCCGCCAGCGGCCGGGCACGGCCAAGGGCGTGGTGTTCGTCACCCTGGAGGACGAGACGGGCGTCGCCAACGCCGTCGTCTGGAAGGACCGCTTCGAGGCCGACCGCAACGTGGTGATGACCGCCTCGTTCCTGGTCGTACACGGCCGGGTGCAGGCGGCCGAGGGCGTCATCCACATCGTCGCCGAAGGCTTCACCGACCTCTCGGCCGAACTCTCGACCCTGCGCGACGAACCCGGCGCGCCGGCTCCTCGCGTACGCCAGAAGGTGTCGGGCCGGCTGCTGCGGAGCCGGGATTTTCACTGAGGACGGGCGAAGGGACTAGATATTTCCCCGTAAAATCCCCGCGAAAGCGGGGACCCAGGCTTTTTCTGCAACCTGCGGCGCTCGACGATAAAACACCTGGGTCCCCGCTTTCGCGGGGATTTTACGGATGTGGAGCGCCTTGCTTTGCTCGCCCGCGCCGCAAGGGGAGAAGGATCAAACCTTCGCCGTCTCCGCCGTCGTCGCCCGCAACCGCTCGACCAGCGCGAACAGCTGCGTCCGCACGCCGAACTCATCGCCGGCCAGAGCCGAGGCTTCCAGGCTCGCCAGCACGGCCTCCTCGATACGCGGCGGCGGGACGAGCGGCGTCGCTTCGATCACGCCGTCGGTTTTCGGCGCGGCGGTCTCGTTGATATCGACCAGGGCCTCGGTGAGCTTCTCGCCGGGGCGCAGGCCGGTGATGCGAATCTCGATGTCCTTGTCGGGGACCAGGCCCTGCAGCTCGATCATCCGGCGGGCCAGATCGATGATCTTCACCGGCTCGCCCATCTCCAGGGTCAGCACCCCGGCCGGCGGCGCGCTCTCGGCGGCCGATTGGGCGACGGCCCGCAGCACCAGCGACACCGCCTCGGGGATGGTCATGAAATAGCGTTCGACCTCGGCGTCGGTCAGGGTCACCGGGCCGCCGCGGGCGATCTGGTGGCGGAACACGGGCACCACCGACCCGGCCGAGCCCAGCACGTTGCCGAACCGCACGACGCCGACCCGCATCTTGCCGCCGCCGCCGAACTGGCGGGCCAGCGCCTCGGCCGCGCGCTTGGTGGCGCCCATGACGCTGGCCGGGGCCACGGCCTTGTCGGTCGAGATCAGGGCGAAGTGGGACGCGCCGGCGGCCTTGGCCGCGACCGCGACGTTGCGGGTGCCCAGCACGTTGGTGCGCACGCCCTCGCACGGATGGCTCTCGACCATCGGCACGTGCTTGAGGGCGGCGGCGTGGAAGACGATGTCGGGCTGCTCGGACGCCATCAGCCGCGAGACGCGATCGGCGTCGCGAACGTCGCACAGGGCCTCGCGGCGCGGCAGTTGCGGCCAGGCCTCGGCCAACTCGCGGTCGATCAGGAAGAGGTTGGCCTCCGAGGCGTCGACCAGGGTCAGGTGGGCCGCGCCGCTGGCGGCGATCTGGCGGCACAGCTCCGAGCCGATGCTGCCGCCGGCGCCGGTGACCAGCACCCGCCGGCCGCTGACCAGGGCCTGCACCGGCGCGGGATCGAGCCGCACGGGCGGACGGCTGAGCAGTTCTTCCAGGCTGATCTCGCGCAGAGCGCCGTTGGTGGGGCCGTCGCCCATTTCGACCACGCCCTGGCGGCGCAGCAGGCGTACGCCCTGGCTCTTCAGCTGGCCCAGGCGTTCGGCCCCGAAGGCGCCCAGCGGGGCTTCGGCCAGGAACAGCACCGCGGCCGGCGACAGGCCGCCGTCGCGCAGCTGGCGCATCACCCGGTCGAACTGGCCGATCGCGCCCAGCACGCAGACCCCGCGGATCTCGTCGCCGGTCTCGCGGGCCTCGGGGGTCAGCACCCCGACCACGGCGTAGCGCTGGGCCAGGCCGTCGGGGGCGCGCAGGAAGGCTTCGGCCTCGGCCGCCTGGCCGACGATCAGCAGACGGGGCAGGGCGGGCGAGGCCGGTGCGGGGCGCAGGCGCAGCAGGGCGTCGACCAGCACGCCATCGTGCAGGGCGCGGCGTCCGACGCGCAGAGCGGCCAGCAGGCCGATCTGCACGACCAGGGCCGCCAGGATGGTGCGACCGCCGCCGTCGAGCTTGGGCAGGAGGATATGCGCCAGCAGCGAGAAGGTCAGGGCCGTCAGCGCCGACGAGCGGGCGATCCGCAGGTGGTCGGCGGCGGCCACGAAGCGCCAGGGCGAGCGCTCCAGCTGGAACAGCAGTTCCACCAGCAGCGCCGACAGGGCGTAGAGGCCGGCGTGGGCCAGCAAGCCGGGCCGGTCGGTGTCGAGGCCCGCGGCCAGGACCTGTCCGATCAGCAGGGCCAGGAAGGCCAGTAACACGTGCGCTGCGATCTTGCCGGCGCGACCCATCGATGCCCGAACTCCCTACGCGTCGGAACTGTTCAACCTGTGCGGCTTAGCACGCTCATCGCGCCTCGTCGCCGATTCAGGGTCGATTCAGGCGCGGGCTAGCGGCAGGACGGTCACCAGGTCGCCGGCCAAGGCCGCCGGCGCGCCGGCCGGGCGTCTCAGCAGGGCGTCGGCGCGGGCGAAGACGCCCACCAGCGACGAGTCCTGGTCGGGGAAGGGGGTGACCACCAGCCGACCCTCGGCGTCGATGGCGCGGGCGGCCCGCATCCAGTGCTCGCGCGGGCCGTTGGCGGGCAGGGGCGCGGCCAGGCGGGCGGGCGTGAAGGGCAGGGCGGCGTCGGCGCCTGTCAGGGCCGCCAGCAGGGGACGCAGGAAGAGCTCGGCGCAGACCAGGGCCGAGGCCGGATTGCCCGGCAGTCCCAGCACCCGGCGGCCATCCGCGAGAAAGCCGAACCAGGTCGGCTTGCCCGGACGCACGGCGATGGTCTGCACGCGCAGGTCCAGGCCCAGCTGCGTCATCGCCGGCTTGACCAGGTCATAGTCGCCCACCGAGGCGCCGCCGATGGTCACCACCAGGTCGACGGCCGCGCCGCGCACCGCATCGGCGATCGCATCGGCAGAATCGGCGGCGGGAGCCAGCTTCACCGCCTCGCCGCCCCAGGCCGTGATCAGCGCCGCCAGGCTGAACGAGCCGGACTCGAAGATCTGGTCGGGGGCGGGCGCGCCGCCGGGCGGAACCAGTTCGTCGCCGGTGGCCAGGATCGCCACCTTCGGCCGGCGGGCGACCTCCAGCCGGTCGCGTCCGGCGGCGGCGGCCAGCGACAGCCGCCAGGGATCGATCCGCGCCCCGGCCTCCAGCAGGTGGTCGCCAGACCGGAAGTCGCCGCCGGCCGGGCGGATGTTGGACTTCGGATCATCGCCGGCCGTGAAGCGCACGATGTCGCCCTCTCGGGCCGCTTCTTCCTGGATGACGACGAGGTCGGCCCCGGCCGGCACGGGCGCGCCGGTGAAGATCCGCACCGCCTGGCCGGCTTCCAGAGCCGCCGCATAGGCCCGGCCGGCGGCGCTCTCGCCGACGATCGCGAAGGCGTCGATGACGCCGTAGTCGGCCCGCCGGATCGCCCAGCCGTCCATGGCCGAGGCGTCGAAAGGCGGTTGATGGCGGTCGGCGACGATCCGCGCCGCCAGCACCCGGCCGATCGCGTCGGGCAGGGCTGCGGTCTCGACGCCCAGGCGCGCGGCGCCGTCCAGCATGCGGCCTCGGGCCTCCTCGACGGTCAGGTTCTTCAGGGCTTGGCTCACGGATCGGTGGTCTCTGTCTGCAGCGCCGCATGGCTGTCGCACGGCGTCCGCCGGGTCAATCGAAACCTGGGGCGGCGACGCCGGGCTTGTAGCGGTTGGGCGGAATGCCCAGCAGGCGCTTGAACATGGTCGAGAAGGCCGCCGGGCTGTCATAGCCGAGGTCGAGCGCGATGGTCGTCACCGGCTCGCCGGCCGCCAGCCGAGGCAGGGCGGCCAGCAGCAGGGCCTGCTGCCGCCAGGCGCCGAAGCTCATGCCCGTCTCACGGCGAAAGGCGCGGGTGAAGGCTCGGCGGCCCAGGCCCAGCTCGCCGCACCAGTCGTCGATGGTCTCGTGCGGCGTCGGGCGTTCGAGGAAGGCGTGGCAGCGACGGGCCAGGGCCGGGGCGGCGGGGAAGGGCACGGCCAGCGGGATCACCGGCGCCCGCGCCAGCTCGGCCAACAGCAGGTCCATGACCATCCCGTCGCGGCCGGCCTCGTCATAGTCCACGGCGATGTCGCAGGCGGCGATCAGCAGATGGCGCAGCAGCGGCGCGACGCCGATCACCCGTCCGCGATCGCCCAGCACCGCCGAGGCCCGCTCGTCCAACAGTACGCTGCGGGTGCTGACCGCCCCGACCATCCGCACCGAATGCGGCGTGCCGGCCGGCGTCCAGACCGCGCGTTCCGGCGGCGCGATCCAGGCGCCGTGCGGGGTGCTGACCACGGCCACGCCGGCGGCGGCGTAGAGCAGCTGGCCGCGTCCGTGCTGGTGCCAGTCCAGTTCGAAGGAGGGTGGGTACTCGTTGCCGGTGGCGACCACCGGCCGCAGCGCGTGGTCGTAGTCGGCGGGATGGATCCAGGGCTTGGCCATCTGTCCCACTCGCGAAAGTGAAAGTCCCGCTGCGGAATGCGGGACGCCTTCGCAGGTCCTATCGCGGTCGAACCTTCACGGGAAGAGCTTCAATGACCGATACAGCGATCCGATCCCCCGTCGCCGACCCCGCCGCCAACAAGGCCCAGACCACCGTGTTCGGCGTGATCCTGGCGGTGAGCGGCTGCCACCTGCTCAACGACATGATGCAGTCGCTGCTGCCGGCCATCTATCCCAACCTCAAGACCGACCTTCACCTCAGCTTCGGCGAGATCGGCCTCGTCACCCTGGCCTACCAGATCACCGCCTCGATCCTGCAGCCGCTGGTCGGGCTCTATGCCGACCGCCGACACAATCCGATGGTGCTGCCGGCCGGGACCCTGTTCTCGCTGTCGGGGCTGGTGGTGCTGTCGATCGCCCACGTCTACGGGCTGGTGCTGCTGGGCGCGTGCCTGCTGGGCGTCGGCTCGTCGGTGTTCCACCCGGAATCCTCGCGGGTGGCGCGGATGGCGGCGGGCGAGCGGCCGGGCCTGGCCCAGTCGCTGTTCCAGGTCGGCGGCAACGCCGGCCAGGCCCTGGGCCCGCTGGCCGCGGCCCTGGTCGTGGTGCGCTGGGGCCAGTCCAGCCTGGGCGTCTTCGCCCTGCTGGCGCTGCTGTCGGGAGCGGTGCTGTGGAACGTCGCCGTCTGGGCCCGGCATCACGGCCTGGCGCGCCTTGCCGCAAGCAGCGGCCGCAAGGTCTCAATCGACCTGCCCAAGGGCGCGGCCGCCAAGGGCATCGCCATCCTGCTGGCGCTGATCTTCTCGAAGTACGTCTACATGGCCAGCCTGACCAGCTACTTCACCTTCTACCTGATGGAGCGCTTCCACCTGTCGGTCGGGAACGCCCAGATGCACCTCTTCGCCTTCCTGGCGGCGGTGGCCGTGGGCACGATCGCCGGCGGACCGGTGGGCGACCGCTTCGGCCGCAAGGCGGTGATCTGGATCTCGATCCTGGGCGTGCTGCCCTTCACCCTGGTCCTGCCCTACGCCAGCCTGTTCTGGACCGGGCCGCTGGTGGTGATCATCGGCCTGCTGCTGGCCTCGGCCTTCCCGGCCATCGTCGTCCTGGCCCAGGAGCTGGCCCCGGGACGCATCGGCATGATCTCGGGCCTGTTTTTCGGTTTCTCGTTCGGCATGGGCGGCCTGGGGGCTGCGGTGCTGGGCGAGGTGGCCGACTGGAAGGGCGTGCAGACGGTCTACAAGCTCTGCGCCGTTCTGCCGGTGCTGGGCCTGCTGGCCGCCTTCCTGCCCAATCCGAGGAAGACCTGAGCGCTTGGCGAATTGCGCCGCTGCCGGCGCCCGCATAGCTTGCCGCCCGACGTTACGCGATCTGGGGGGAAGCGATGACGAAGACGCGACGCGAAGCGATGCTCCTGGCCGTGTCGGCGGCGGTCTGCGCCAGCGGCGCCAAGGCCGGGCCGGCCGAGGATGACCTGGCTTCGCGCCTGCGCCTGATCGCCGCCAGGAGCGTGACGGACGGCCAGACCGCCGGCTTCGCTCTCGGCGTGCGGCGGTTCGGAAGTCCGCCGACCGTCTTCGGCCTGGGCGTTGCGGACATCGAAGCGGCGACGCCGGTCGTCTCCGACACCGTGTTCCGCATCGCCTCCTGCACCAAGCAGTTCACCGCCGCGGCCGTCGTGCTGCTGAGCGAGCGCGACGCCCTGGCGCTGGATGCGCCGGTGGACCGGTTTTTCCCCGGCTTTCCCGCCTCGCCCGGCGGGCGCGTTCCGACCGTCGAGCAGTTGCTGACCCACACCGCCGGGATCCACGACTACGTCCTGGGCGGCCTGCCGGCCGACGCGGGAAGCGACTGGCGGCATGATCCCGAACGCTGGCGGCTGATGGCCCGGCTGGCGCCGCTCTACGACTTCGAGCCGGGCGCGCTGTGGGGCTATTCCAACACCAACTACGTGCTGCTCGGCGCGATCATCGAGCGCGTGTCGGGGCGGAGCTACGGCGACTTCCTGGCCAAGAACGTCCTGGCCCGCGCCGGCCTGAACGCCACGGCGCTGGACGCCTATGCCGACGCCGTGCCGCGTCGCGCTATCGGCTACAGCCTGGACGGCGGCGCGCCTAAGGCTTTCCGCAAGGTCGCTGACGGCGGCCTGCCCGTCGCCGAGGGTGGGCTGCGCTCGACGGTCGGGGACATGCTGGCCTGGAACCAGGCCCTGTTCGGCGGCAAGGTCGTCTCGCCGGCGGGCGTCAAGCGCATGATCCAGGCCGCGCGGACCACGGACGGCGCGCCCGTCGGCTCGGCCCACTTCACCCCCAAGGGTATGAACCCCGGCAAGCCGCCAGCCTTCGTGCAGCAGGCGGACTACGGTTTCGGGCTGGAAGTCGCCCGCATCTTCGACACGCCGGTGATCTGGCACAGCGGCGGCCTGCCAGGCTTCAACAGCATCGTCCTGCACTTCCCCGAGAAGCAGGTGGACGTGGTGCTGCTGACCAACACCGACAACGGCGCGGTCGGCGCCTTCGAGCCGACCCTGCGGGCGGCGACCGGGACGGCTTAGCCAAAAGAAAAAGGCCAACCTCGCGGCTGGCCTTTTCATTCTTTCGAGGGTCTCGCCGGATCAGCCGACGAAGGCGCGCTCGATGACGAAGTCGCCGGGCTCGGCGTTGGAGCCCTCGACCAGGCCATGGGCTTCCAGCAGGGCGGCGGTGTCCTTGATCATGGCCATCGAGCCGCACAGCATGGCGCGGTCGTGCTCGGGATCGAACTTGCCGCCTTCCAGGCCGAGGTCGGCGAACAGCTTGCCGCTCTCGATCAGGTCGGTGAACCGGCCCTGGCGCTCGAACGGCTCGCGGGTGACGGTCGGGTAGTAGACAAGCTGGACCTTGGCCTCGTCACCGACCAGCGGATCGTCGTGGATCTCGCTGGTGAAGAGGTCGCGATAGGCCAGTTCCTGCACTTCGCGCACGCCGTGGGCGACGATCACCTTTTCGAAGCGGCTGTAGGCGTCCGGATCGCGGGCGACCGACAGCCAGGGCGCCAGGCCCGTGCCGGTGCCGAACAGGAACAGGCGCTTGCCCGGCTTCACCGCGTCCAGCACCAGGGTGCCGGTCGGCTTCTTGCCGAGCAGGACCTGGTCGCCGGCCTTGATCTGCTGCAGGCGCGAGGTCAGCGGGCCGTCCGGCACCTTGATCGAGAAGAACTCCAGCTCCTCGGCGAACGAGGGCGAGCCGATCGAGTAGGCGCGCAGGATCGGCTTCTTCTCGCCCAGCTCCTCGCGGGGCGGCAGGCCGATCATCACGAACTCGCCCGAACGGAAGCGGAAGCTGGCCGGGCGGGTGATGGCGAAGCTGAACAGCCGGTCGGTCCAGTGCTTGACCCAGAGAACGGTCTCGAGGTTGTGCGGGGACTCCTTGGCGGGAGCAGGGGCGGCGGTAGCGGTCTCGGCCGTCATGGTCTGTGGTTTCGATCCTGTTCGCGCCCGTCTGAATAACAGCAGCGCGCATAAGAAAAGTCGGGTGTCGCTCCGGCCCTGAAGGCGACCTGCGTCTCATGTGAGAAGTTGAGAGCGGATGTCAACTTTTGCTGTCTGAAGGGGCTTTGAGAAAAAATTCTACGAACCGTTCAAAATAGCGCCGTTCGCTTTTTCAGACTGTGTCAAAAATGTGATTGCCGGTCGCCGAAACGGGGCGCAGAGTTCCTTTTGCTTCGTTCGCGGAGCCAACGATACGGAGGAACGTATGCGGGTGAGGTTCGTTATGGCCGCCGCGGCGGCCAGTCTGTTAGCGTTAGGCGTAGCGGGTTGTGAAGGCGGCGCCCAAACCAAGGCCGCCAAGGCTCAGCAAGTCACTCTGGAAGGCAAGTCGGTGACGGCGAGCGGCTGCGTGCGGCCGGTCGAAAACACCAAGTGCCTCGTCGTGCGCGGCCCCAACGGCGGCTATTACGACGTCTCCAGCGCCAGTCCGGCGCCAGACCCCGGAAAGGGGGTCGGCGTTTCGCTGCGCGGACGTGACCAAGGCAAGAACACCGAATGCGGTCGCGAGCTGACCGACGTCAAATGGTCCTACCTGAACGTCCAATGCGCCGCGGCCGCGCCGAGCGCCGCGAGCGAGACGGAGGCCAAGAAGGCCGGCTGACGAAAGCCGACCCACGGGTTCGGCTCCGGTGAGGTTGCGCTTCAGCCTTCGCCGGAGCCTGGATCCGTGCGCGTCTTCGACGTGGTCACACTGTCCTCGGCGCCCACGGGTTCCGTGGCCGGACGAGGCGGCTTGCCGTCGCCACCGAGATTCGGCCGCTGATTCTCATGCTCGACTTCATGGTTGGAGGGGCGTTCGCCGGCGATTTCGGCCATCGCGGATCCTTTCTCAGGCGCGTCATTGGCGCGTCACAGGGGTGTCCGGGCCAAGAAACCTGTGAAAAGGCGCCGTCAGACCCGGGACTTCCGCAATAACGCGCGGTTGACGCGACCTGATCCGCTTGCCCGGCGCAAACGACCCTGCTACACGACGCCGCTCTGGCGCTGGGAAGCGTCGGCGGCGCCGCTCGCGGCCCTCCGGCCGAACCGTCGCCTAGGCTGCGGTCCGGTACTTCAAGGACCGGAGTTTCTGCAGGAGTGTAGCTCAGCTGGTAGAGCATCGGTCTCCAAAACCGAGGGCCGGGGGTTCGAGTCCCTCCACTCCTGCCACTATATGTCATCGGCCGGCCCGGCGTTCGGTCCGGCCTGTCAGATACGCGAGCCTCTGAAACCATGGCCAGGAAACCGGGATCCAGCCCGTCAGCGATCAAGAACCGCGCCGCCCGTACGGCTGCGGCGCTGGCCCCTGCCGGTCAGGCTCCGTCCGCCGCAGCCGCGGCGGCGCCCAAGAAGCCTTTCAACCCGGTGCAGTTCTTCCGTGAAGTGCGCGCCGAGGCCCGCAAGATCACCTGGACGACCCGCAAGGAGACCTGGATCACCTCGGTGATGGTCTTCATCATGGTGATCGTCGCCTCGCTGTTCTTCCTCCTGGTCGACTGGCTCCTCGGGGCCGGCGCCAATCTGCTGCTGAAGTTCGCGGCCGGATAAGTCATAAGAAGACCATGAGCACCGAAACCGCCTCGAACCCGAACCACAAGTGGTACATCGTCCACGCCTACTCGAACTTCGAGAAGAAGGTGGCCGAGAGCATCCGTGAGCAAGCCAAGGCCCAGGGCCTGGAAGACAGCTTCTCCGAGATCCTGGTGCCCACCGAGGACGTCGTCGAGATCCGCCGTGGCCGCAAGGTCAACGCCGAGCGCAAGTTCTTCCCGGGCTACGTCCTGGTGAAGATGAACCTCTCGGACGAAGCCTACCACCTGATCAAGAACACCCCGAAGGTCACGGGCTTCCTGGGCAGCGGCTCCAAGCCGACGCCGGTCTCCGAAAAGGAAGTCCAGCGCATCGTCGGCGCCATCGAAGAAGGCGTCGAGAAGCCGAAGACCGTCGTGCTGTACGAAGTCGGCGAGAACGTCCGCGTCATCGACGGTCCGTTCGCCAGCTTCAACGGCTCGGTCGAGCAGGTCGACGAAGAGAAGGCCCGCCTGCGGGTCACCGTCTCGATCTTCGGCCGCGCCACCCCGGTCGAGCTGGAATACAGCCAGGTCGAAAAGATCGCCTGATCCCTTTCGGATCAGCGCCAATACGAAGAACCCCGCGTCGGCCGACGCGGGGTTTTTTGTTGTCCGGGAAGGCAGGGCGTCCGACCGGAAACGGACGCGCCGAAGAGCGCGCGACGCACCGTCCGGAGGACGAGAGGCGCGTGGCCCTATTCCACGTCTTCTATGGAACCACCTTGCCCACGCCGCGCGCCCGCGGATCGGCCGCCGGAACCGGCGCGCCGTCGATGACCTGGATGGCCTCGATGTCGCCGACGAACCCCGTCTCGATCTTGTAGCCCCGCGCCTCCAACGCCGTCGTCAGTTCGGCTGGAAAGGGTTCGTAGGGTTCGGAGAAGATCACGTTCTCGGGCAGAAGCTGATGGTGGAAGCGCAGTTGCTTCTGCGCCTCGCCAAGCGGCAGCCCGTAGTCGTAGACGTTGGCCAGCACCTGGAACACTGAGGTGAAGATCCTCGATCCGCCCGGCGTGCCGATCACCATGGCCACCTTGCCCTCGCGCGTCAGTATGGTCGGGGTCATCGACGACAGCGGCCGCTTGCCCGGCGCGATGGCGTTGGCGTCGCCGCCCACCACCCCGAACATGTTGGGCGCGCCCGGCTTGGCCGAGAAGTCGTCCATCTCGTCGTTGAGCAGGAAGCCCGCCCCCTCGACCACGACGCCCGAGCCGAACCAGCCGTTCAGCGTATAGGTGTTGGAGACGGCGTTGCCCCAGCGGTCCACGATCGAGAAGTGGGTGGTCTGCGGCTTTTCCAGCCCCGGCTTGACCGAGGGCGTGGGCGAGGGCTTGGCCGGATCGATCTCGGCTGCGCGACGGGCGACATAGGCAGGATCGATCAGGTTCGAGACCGGAACCTTCCAGAAGTCCGGGTCGCCCAGATATTCGGCCCGGTCGGCGAACACCCGCTTCTCCATCTCGGCGACCAGGTGGACATATTGCGGGCTGTTCAGCGCCACGCCCGAAAACAGCGGGGCGGCGTCCTGCTTCATCATCAGCAGTTGCAGCAGGGCGATCCCGCCGGAGCTGGGCGGCGGAGCGGTGATCACCTTGAAGCCGCGCCAGTCGGCCTGGATCGGCTCGCGCCACACGGCTTTGTAGGCGGCCAGGTCGGCCTTGGTGATCAGCCCCTTCTCCGGGCCCCGCGCCATCTGGGCGACCAGCAGGTCGGCGGTCTTGCCGGTGTAGAACTCGGCGTCACCGCCCTTGGCGATGCGCTCCAGAGTGGCGGCCAGCTCGGGCTGGCGGAATGTCGCGCCGGCCTTCAGGCCGCCGAACCGGGCGTGGAAATTGGTGACGCCGACGAACGATCCTTCAGCGTCCTCGAGGTTGCCGATCAGCTGCGGCGTGACCAGGAAGCCCTCGTGGGCGTAGCGGATCGCCGGGGCCAGCACCTGCGCCCACGACAGCCGGCCGAACCGCTTGTGGGCCATGGCCATGCCGCGCACCGTGCCGGGAGTTCCGACCGCCAGGTTTCCGAACTGGCTGCGGGCGGCCACCGCCTGGCCCTCGGCGTTCAGGTACATGCCGGCGGCGGCCCCGGCCGGGGCGGTCTCGCGGTAGTCGAGGAAGTAGGGCTTGCCGTCGACATAGAGGGTCATGAACCCGCCGCCGCCCAGGTTGCCGGCTTCCGGATAGGTCACCGCCAGGGCGAAGGCCGTGGCCACGGCCGCATCGACCGCGTTGCCGCCCTTGCGCAGGATTTCCTCGGCGGCCAGGGCGCCGTAGCGGTCGGGCGAGGCGACGGCGCCGGCGGTCAGGGCCCGAGCCGCGACGGGCTGGGGCTTGGCCGCGGCGAGGCTTGGCGGCGCCGCGAGGGCGAGGACCGTCGCCAAGACGAGCCCGATCCTGGTGAACAGATGCACGCTCGGTTTCCCCCTGTGATCCCGTCTGAGAGGCTAGAGCATTCGCCAGGCTTGTCACCAGCACGCGATGCGTGGATCCGGGCGTCTCCACCCCAAAGAAAAAGGGCGGATCCCCGAAGAGATCCGCCCCCAAGTTTAGCCTAGATCAAGCTGAGGTTTAGAACTTCGCCTTGAAGCCCACGTAGAAGCGGCGGCCGAGCACGTCGTAGGTCGACGGGTCGGTGTTGGCCTGGACGTAGGAGGAGAAGTACGGCGGCTGCTTGTCGGTGAGGTTGGTGACCCCGCCGCGCAGCGAGTAGGTGTCGTTGATCGCCCAGCTGCCGTTCAGGTCGAAGTAGTCGACGGCGCCGATCTTCTCGTCCGGATAGTAGGCGTCGACCATGTCGCCGATGTGCCGCCAGCGCGCGCCGACCGAGAACGGACCGAAGGCGTAGTCCACCGAGGTGGCGTACTTCCATTCGGGGTGCGAGACGGCGGTGCCGCTGATCTGGGTGTTGCCGATCGTGCCCTTCAGATCGACGAAGTCCTCGCCCGGCAGGCTCTGGATCTTGAAGCTCTCCAGGTAGTTGCCCACCACGTTAACCTTGATCGAGCCCAGGCTGTCGTCGAGACCCACCGCGCCGAGGCCGAAGCCCCAGTCGAGCTGGAAGTCGACGCCCGAGGTCTTGTATTCGCCCAGGTTCAGCGCGGTCAGGGTGACGTTGGTGATCTCGCCGGTCGAGCTCGAGCGGGTGAACAGGTTGCAGTAGTAGGCGCTGCTGTCGCCGCCGCTGTAGCACTTGTCCAGCGCCGTCGAGACGTCGATCGTGCCGATCGCGTCCTTGATGTCGATCGAATAGTAGTCGATCGACAGCGAGAGGCGTTCGAACAGCGGGTTCTCGAAGCGCGGCGTCCAGACGAAGCCGACGTTGAAGGTGTCGGCGGTTTCCTCGGTCAGGGCCGGGTTGCCGCCGCTGGTGCCTTCGACCTGGGTGTTCGTGTAGGTGTAGCTGTCGATCGCCGACGATGGCAGGCCCTGCGCCAGGCAGATGCTGCGGACGGTGGCGGCGTTGCTGCCGGTGCGGGCTTCGCTGTCGATCGAGCAGGGGTCTTCGCTCAACGAGTAGAAGCCCTGGTTCTGCGGCGAGTAGAGCTCGCCCAGGCTCGGGGCCCGGACGGCGCGCTGATAGCCGCCGCGGACGCGGAAGCCGTCGACGATCTCCCAGTCGCCGTCGACCTTGTAGGCCGAGACGCCGCCGACCGTGGCGTAGTCCGAATAGCGGTAGCCGAGGTCGAGGTTCAGGGCCTTGATCAGCGGCAGATCCTTCAGGACCGGCACAAGCAGTTCGCCGTAGACTTCCGACACGTGGGTCGAGGCGTTGACCGAACCGGCCGAGTTGAAGCCGACCACGTCGCCCGTCAGCAGCAGGGAGTCCGGGTTGTACTTGTAGCTGTCGTACTTGTAGTCGGCGCCGAAGGCCGCGCGCAGTTCACCGGCCGGCAGGTCGATCAGGCCGCCGCTGAAGTTGGCCTCGATCATCGCCTGGTCGGCGATCGTGGTGTTGCGGGTGGTGCGCGAGATGTAGGTGCGGCACTCGTCCGACAGCTCGTTGTTGCCGAACGGGTCGTAGCCGCCTTCGCAGAGGCTGGCGCCGCCGTCGGCCGCGTCGAGCAGGGTCTGGACCGCGGTGCGGCTGACGTTGCCCGATTGCACTTCCTTCTGCTTGGAGCGGCCGAACGACGTGTAGATGTCGTAGGTCCAGTCCTTGAAGCCGGTGTCGCCGCGCGCGCCGCCGGCCGCCTGCACGACGTCGAAGGTGGTGCGCGAGATGCGCGCGCCAACGTCGGTGAAGCGCTTGTTCAGCGTGAAGTCGGCGTCCGGATCGGCGCGGCTGGCCAGCAGGGTCGCCAGGTCGTCCGTGATGAACGGGTTGGTCACCGGTACGGTGAAGCCGGTGCCTGGGGCCGGGGCCAGGACGGTGCGCGACTTGTAGTGGCTGTAGTTCAGCGACCCGTAGAGCTCGACGTTGTCGGTCAGCTCGAAGGTGCCCGCCGAATAGAACGAGTAGCGGGTCATCGGCAGCTGCAGCAGGTTCAGCGCACCGGTGTTGTACGAGTCGCTCGAGGTCAGGGTCGAGTAGTCGAGCGCGGTCGAGCCGGTGTAGTTGACGCCCTTGCTGAACAGCGTGCCGTCGTTGTTGAAGCCGTAGCGCGCGGTGCTGGTGGTGTCGACGCTGGTGGAGCCGTACTGGCCGAACACGGCGTCGACCGCGTCCTGGGACGGCCTGTTGTCGACGTCGACGATGTAGGAGCCGTAGGGCGTGGTGGTCGACGCGCCGGTGACCTTCGAGAAGTCGCGGGCGGCGTTGTAGACCGAGCCGCGCTTCGAATAGCCGAACGAGGCGGTGACGTGGCCGCGGCCGCCGGCGAACTTGGTGCCGCCGGTGACGCTGAGCGCGCCTTCCTTGCCGTCGCCGCGCTGGGTCAGGCCGTACTGGCCGTCGACCATCAGGCCTTCGAACTTGTTGTTGAGCTTGAAGTTGACCACGCCGGCCATGGCGTCGGAGCCGTAGGTCGCCGAGGCGCCGCCCGAGATCACTTCGATGTTCTGGATCAGGGCCGAGGGGACGATGTTGACGTCGACCGTGCCGTCCGAGTTCGAAGGAACGACGCGGTGGCCGTCGATCAGCACCATGGTGCGGGCGGTGCCGAGGCCGCGCAGGTCGATGTTGGCCTGGCCGCCGTTCGAGGGGTTGTTCGAGGTCGACGACACCGACGGCACGAACTGGGGCATCTGGTTGAGCAGGGTGTCGACGGTGACCGAGCCGGTCTTCTCGATCTGCTCGGCGCCCATGGTCATGATCGGGCTGTTGGAGACGTAGTCGCGGCGCGCGATGCGCGAACCGGTGACGACGACTTCCTCGACGGCGGCCGGCTCGTCGTTCGTCTGGGCCTGCGCCAGGATCGGCGCGGTGGTCACGGCGATGACGAGCGCCGACGCGCTCAGAAGATAGGTATTTCTAGCCATTCATAGTCCCCAGTATTCGCCAAATCGCTTGTCGCGATGACGACGTTCTGCGAAACAAGGTTCGCGATACGGAAGACGAATGGCGTCGTTTCTTTTCTGAATTTCGGCGGAAATTCATGGAATGGGGCGAATATGTTTCCCGATATCGTTGTGCGGGGAGCAAATGTGCTCACATTGCGCCGTTATCGGCATGAATTGACGAATTTGTGACGATGTAGTGTCGTTCTTGTTTATCAGCGGGTCGCTCAGGTTGAATTGCGGCCCCGGCGTGGCCGAAACCGGCGTGGCATGGCGGCAACAGGGCGGGGGCGATCGTATACGGGTCGCCGCGCTGGACTCCGTTCGACGCGCCTGCTACATGCGCCGCCTCGCTCCAGGACCCCGTCCCGGGGCGTGTTCGTCGTTATTCGCTCGAATGGCTTCATTCATGCGAATTCGGGGGAACCAAATCCGTGGAAGGGCCGCCAAGCCCGCACCACGGCTCACCAGCGAGGGCTCCGGCCCTCATGAGAGGATAGTATGGCTAAGAAGATCCTGGGCTACATCAAGCTCCAGGTGAAGGCTGGCTCGGCCACGCCTTCGCCCCCCATCGGCCCGGCTCTGGGTCAGCGCGGCGTCAACATCATGGGCTTCTGTAAGGAGTTCAACGCGCGCACCGAGAACGTCGAAAAGGGCACCCCCCTGCCGACCGTCATCACGGTCTACCAGGACAAGTCGTTCACCTTCGTCACCAAGACGCCCCCGGCGACCCACTACCTGAAGCAGATCACCGGCCTGAAGTCCGGCGCGAAGCTGACCGGTCGTGAGACCGTCGGCGAAGTGACGCGCACCCAACTGCGCGAAATCGCCGAAAAGAAGATGAAGGATCTGAACGCCAACGATCTCGAGGCTGCCGCCAAGATCATCGAAGGCTCCGCCAAGGCCATGGGCCTGAAGATCGTGGAGGCCTAATCCAATGGCTAAGCAACCCAAGCGCATCAAGGCCTGGACCGGCGACCGTGACGCCACCCTGGCCGTCGCCGACGCCATCGCCCTGGTCAAGGCCAACGCCAAGGCCAAGTTCGACGAGACCATCGAAATCTCGGTGAACCTCGGCGTCGATCCGCGTCACGCCGACCAGCAGGTCCGTGGCGTCGTTCAGCTGCCGTCGGGCACCGGCCGTGACGTCCGCGTCGCCGTCTTCGCCAAGGACGCCAAGGCCGCCGAAGCCACCGCGGCCGGCGCCGAAGTGGTTGGCGCCGAAGACCTGGTCGAAAAGATCCAGAACGGCTTCATGGACTTCGATCGCGTCATCGCGACCCCGGACATGATGGCCCTGGTCGGTCGTCTCGGTAAGGTGCTGGGCCCGCGCGGCCTGATGCCGAACCCGAAGGTCGGCACCGTGACCCCGAACGTCGGCCAAGCCGTGAAGGACGCCAAGGGCGGCGCCGTCGAGTTCCGCGTCGAAAAGGCCGGTATCGTTCACGCCGGCATCGGCAAGGCCTCGTTCACCGACGAAGCCCTGCTGGTCAACGTCAAGGCTCTGATCGACGCCCTGAACAAGGCCAAGCCGTCGGGCGCCAAGGGCATCTTCGTCAAGAAGGTCGGCCTGTCCTCGACGATGGGTCCGGGCGTGAAGGTCGACATCGCCTCGATCACCGCCTAACGGCCGATCGAAGCTTTTGACTTCGGAGACGGGCGCTGGAGCGATCCAGCGCCCGTCTTGCGTTTGGGGCCTCGTTTAGTTGGGGTTCGTTGTGAGGCCGGCTAGCCGATGTTATCTTCAGGCTAGACGGAGGTGATCCATGGCCTTTCATATCCGCGATCCCGAAACCGACGCCCTGGTTCGCCAACTGGCTGAGAAGGCGCGCGTTGGCATCACCGAGGCCGTGAAGCTGGCCGCCACCGAGGCCCTGGCCGCGCGCGAGAAGGCGCAGGCGGAAAAGCTGGCTAAGGTCGAGGCCATCCTGGCCGAGATCGACAGCTGGCCCCGCACCGGTCTTAAGGCCGACAAGGAATTCTTCGACATGATCAACGGCGATTGATGTTCGTCGATGCGTCCGCCTGGACGGCCATTCTCCTGAACGAGCCAGAGCGCGCGGCCTTGAAGGTCAAGTTGTCCGAAGCGGTGATCGTTTTGACGTCCGCGATCTCGACATGGGAAACCGTGCGAGCCGTGGCGCGAGAGACGAAGCGTCCTTTCGCCGACGCCGTCGATATCGTCTCTGGGCTACAAGAGAGCTACGAGGCGCGGATCGTGCTTATCGGTGAGCCCGAGCAGGTAGTCGCCCTCGAAGCTCACGCCCGTTTCGGCAAGGGCGTCCATCCCGCCAAGCTCAACATGGGCGACTGTTTCGCTTACGCCTGCGCCAAGGTTCATGGCGTGCCGCTGCTCTACAAGGGCGGCGACTTTTCCCTGACCGACATCGAGGCCGCGTGACGTCTGACGCTTTCAGGATCATCGACGTCGCCGTGGTCGGCGGTGGGCCCGCCGGGCTGATCGCCGCCCAGCGCCTGGCGCAGGCCGGCCGCTCGGTCGTGGTGTTCGAGAAGATGCCGACCTTCGGACGCAAGTTCCTGATGGCCGGCCGGGGCGGGCTGAACCTCACCCATTCGGAAGATTTCGAGCGCTTCGCCGCCCGCTATGGCGCGCGTGAGGCGGTGCTGCGACCGATGCTCGAGGCGTTTACGCCGGCCGATCTCGTCGCCTGGGCCAAGGACCTCGGCCAGGAGACCTTTGTCGGCGCCAGCGGGCGTGTGTTTCCCAAGGCGATGAAGGCCTCGCCGCTGCTGCGCGCCTGGCTGGCGCGGCTGGAGAGCCTGGGCGTCTCCCTGCGAACCCGGTCGGCCTGGGCGGGCTGGAGCGAGGACGGCGCCCTGCTGATCGACGGTCCGGACAGCCGCGAAGCCTGGCGGCCGCGCGCCACGATCCTGGCCCTCGGCGGCGCCAGTTGGCCCAAGCTCGGCTCCGACGCGGCCTGGACGGAGGCGCTGGCGGGGCAGGGGGTTCAGGTCGCGCCCTTCGCACCGGCCAATTGCGGCTTCGAGGTTTCCTGGAGCGAGATCTTCCGCGACCGCTTCGCCGGCGAGCCGCTGAAGAACGTCCGCCTCACCTGCGACGGCCGCCAGGCCCGCGGCGACGCCATGGTCGCCGGCTATGGGCTCGAGGGCGGAGCGGTCTACGCCCTGGGCCCGGCCCCGCGCGAGGCGATCGCCCGCGACGGCGCGGCGGTGCTGACGATCGATCTTCGCCCCGACCTGCCGGCCGAGACCCTGGAGCGGCGTCTGTCCGGCGCGCGCGGCGGCCAGTCGCTGGCCAACCATCTGCGCAAGGCCCTGAAGCTGTCGCCGGTCGAGGTGAACCTGCTGCGCGAGGCCCATGGCCTCGACCTGCCGTCCGAGCCCGCTGTCCTTGCGGCGGCGATCAAGGCCGCGCCGATCCGGCTGGCCGCGGCCCGGCCGCTGGACCGGGCGATCTCGGCGGCCGGCGGCGTGACCTTCGAAAGCCTCGATGGCCTGGCGCTGCGGTCGCGGCCCGACGTCTTCCTGGCCGGCGAGATGCTGGACTGGGAAGCCCCCACCGGCGGCTACCTGCTGCAGGCCTGTTTCGCCACGGGCGTGGCGGCGGCGCGGGCGGTGAATGAGCGGCTGGCGGGGTAGGGCGGTTTCGCCTTTTTCGTGACTCGTCACCAACGGGTTGAAACTTTTTCAACCCCCGTGTATACGGCCCGCCTCTCCGCTGGACTCCGGTTCGGCGGCGAACCTGTTTGAGAACTGCGGGGCGCGGGGTCACCAGCGCCATAATCGAGGAAGAGCCCTTCCTCGCCGTCGGGAGACAGGGATAGAGACGCCAAGACCGCCTTCCTCGTGACGTCAGTCCGAGTCAGGTGCGCGGCCGACTTTCCTTGGAACAGGCTGATGCAACTCGCGCGCGGGAGCAATTCCGCATGGGACGAGCATCTGGCTGCCGGAATGGTCCGGCCGCCTGCAACTGAGTAGGAGACCGCAATGGACCGCGCTCAAAAGCAGGAATCGATCGAGTCGCTGAAAAGCGTCTTCGCCGATGCCGGCGCTGTCGTCGTGACCCACTATACGGGTCTGACCGTTGCGGAAATGACCGACCTTCGTCTTCGCCTCCGCAAGGAAGGCGCCGCGATCAAGGTTGTGAAGAACACCCTGGCTCTGAAGGCTCTCGACGGCAAGCTCGGTGAAAAGGGCGACACGCTCTTCACCGGTCCGGTCGCCATCGCCTTCGGCCCGGACGCCGTCTCGGCCGCGAAGATCGCGGTGCAGTTCGCCAAAGAAAACGACAAGCTCAAGATTGTCGGTGGCGTTCTGGACCAGACCAACGTGCTCGACGAAGCCGGCGTGCGTGCTCTGGCGACCCTGCCGTCGCTGGACGAACTGCGTGGCAAGCTCATCGGCCTCATCCAGGCTCCGGCGACCAAGATCGCTGGCGTCCTGCAGGCCCCGGCTGCCCAGCTGGCTCGCGTTTTCAACGCCTACGCGACCAAAGACGCCGCGTAACGGTCATCCCCGCAAATCTATCCCAATCTCTCTAAGGAACTGACACATGTCGAAGCTCGAAAAGCTGGTCGAAGAACTGTCCACCCTGTCGGTGCTGGAAGCCGCTGAACTCTCGAAGCTGCTGGAAGAAAAGTGGGGCGTCTCGGCCGCCGCTCCGGTCGCCGTCGCCGCCGCTGGTGGTCCGGCCGCTCCGGTTGAAGCCGCTGAAGAGCAAACCGAATTCACCGTCGTCCTGCTGGACGGTGGCGACAAGAAGATCAACGTCATTAAGGAAGTCCGCGGCGTCCGTCCGGACCTCGGCCTGAAGGAAGCCAAGGACCTGGTCGAAGGCGTTCCGCAGAACGTCGTCGAAAACGTTTCGAAGCAGCAGGCCGACGAAGTCGCCAAGAAGCTGACCGAAGCCGGCGCCAAGGTCCAAGTGAAGTAATCCGGTTCCGCGTCGCCTGACGCGGATCTGGTCTTCATGACCTTACGAGACGGGCCCGGAGGGAAACCTCCGGGCCCGTTTTCGTTTTCCAGATCCCTCTCCCCTTGCGGGAGAGGGTGGCCTCGCGAAGCGAGGTCGGGTGAGGGGTCTCTCAGAACCGCCCGCGCGACCCCTCATCCGTCGGCTTCGCCGCCACCTTCTCCCGCAAGGGGAGAAGGACCCCCGGGAGCTCATTCCTCCCATCAATCACACCCTTGCCTTGACCTTCGCCGCGCCCGCCACTACGCCAGCACCAGGAAATGATAGCGGTAACTTAGTGGAGGAAATCGCATGGCTTGGCTGAACGGAGCGCGTCGACGCGCCCTGGCTTCTGGTCTGGTTTCGGGTCTGGCCCTGAGCGCCGCCGCCGGCCTCGCCGTCGCGGCCCCGACCACCACGGTCGACCGCAACGGCTCCTACGTCTCGGTTGAGACCTACGCCCCCAACGTCATCCGCGTGACCATCAGCCAGGACAAGGACCTGGCCAAGGCCGCCCCGGGCTACGGGATCAACGGCCAACCCAGCGACAAGGGCTGGCGCCACGACCAGAAGGCCGGCGCCGACGTCTTCACCTCCGCCGAGCTGTCGCTGGAAGTCGTCGCCCAGCCGTGGCCCGGCGCACCCAGCCTGCAGGAGCGCTATTTCGCCCCGTCGCTGCCGCCGGTCTCGATCAAGGTGCGCAAGGCCGACGGGACCTCGCTGGTCGACATGAACGGCTGGGAGCTGTCGCCCCACGTCGTCAGCGGCGAGAAGACCTACCGCGCCGGCGCCACCTTCTCGACCACGGCCGACGAGCACTTCTACGGCCTGGGCCAGAACCAGGAGTCGGAAGGCGCGCTCGACCTGCGCGGCCGCACTATCGACTGCAAGCACGACTACGACGCCCCGCACGGCGAGACGGTCTGCGTGCCGTTCCTGGTGACCAGCAAGGGCTATGGCATCCTCTGGGACAACCCGTCGGCCACCAAGATCTATCCGGGCGTCAACGGCCGCACCCTGTGGCAGTCCAACGTCGGCGAGCGGGTGTCGTTCTTCGTCATCACCGGCAAGACCACCGACGAGATCTACGCCGGCTACCGCGCCCTGACCGGCGTCACCCCGCTGCCGCCCAAGGCCGCCTTCGGCTACATCCAGTCCAAGGCCCGCTACGAGACCCAGGCCGAGTTCATGGCCGTGGCCGACGGCTACCAGAAGCGCGGCCTGCCGCTCGACATCATGGTGCTGGACTGGTTCCACTGGACGCGGATGGGCCAGATCGACATCGATCCGACCGCCTTCCCCGACCCCAAGGGCATGAACAAGACGCTGCATGACCGCGGCGTGCAGACCATCATCAGCGTGTGGCCCCGCTTCGAGCAGGAAGGCCGCTACTTCAACTACATGGCCGACAAGGGCTATTTCCTGAAGGACGCCGACGGCAAGGTCGTCGACGGCCTGCCGTTCCGCAGCGACCGCACCGGCGCCCTGATCGACACCACCAACCCCGAGGCCCGCGACTGGTTCTGGGGCAAGATCCGCGACAACATCCTCTCTCAGGGCTTCGACTGGCTGTGGCTGGACGAGACCGAGCCGGACCTGGTGCCGTCGGGCTACTACTTCCACGCCGGCACGGGCGACCGCGTCCGTAACGCCTTCCCGCTGATGCACACCCAGCTGGCCGCCGACGGCTCGCGCCGCGACCGTCCGGACAAGCGCAACCTGATCCTGGCCCGCGCCGCCTACACCGGCGCCCAGCGCAACGGCTCGCTGTTCTGGTCGTCCGACATCTCGCCGACCTGGGAAGTGCTCAAGCGCCAGGTGCCGACGGGCCTGAACTTCACCGCCTCGGGCCTGGCCTACTGGGGCAACGACATCGGCGGCTGGCAGTGGCTGCCGCAAACCACGACGGCGACCAAGCCGCCGCTGCTCGACCCGTCCGACGCCCGCGCCGTGGTCGGCCAGAACAACGACTATCCGGAACTCTTCACCCGCTGGTTCCAGTACGGCGTCTTCACCCCGACCCTTCGCGTGCACGGCATGCGCAAGGAGACCGAGCTGTGGTCGTTCGGCAAGGAGGCCGAAACCGTCCTGACCAAGTACGTCCGCCTGCGCTACGCGCTGATGCCGTACCTCTACTCGATGGGCAAGACGACCTACGACACCGGCGCGCCCTTCATGCGCGGCCTGTTCATGGACTTCCCGAACGATCCGAAGGTTGCAAACATCGGCGACCAGTACATGTTCGGCCCGGCCTTCCTGGTGGCTCCGGTCACCGACCAGGGCGTCACCGAGCGCGACGTCTACCTGCCGGCCGGCGCCGACTGGTACGACTACTGGACCAACCAGAAGTTCACCGGCGGTCAGACGATCCGCGTGAAGGCCCCGATCGACACCATCCCGCTGTTCGTCCGCGCCGGCTCGATCGTGCCGATGGGCGGGCCGATCCTCAACACCAGCCAGCCCCAGGCCATCAGCGCCGTGAAGGTCTGGCCGGGCCGCGACGCCGAGTTCTCGCTCTACGACGACGACGGCGTCACCAACGCCTACGAGAAGGGCGTCGGCAAGACGGTCAAGCTGCGCTGGGACGACAAGGCCGGCAAGCTCACCGCCACCGGCGACAAGGCCCTGGCGGCCCAGGCCCAGGCCGCCGTCCAGGTGGTGAAGTAAGAGGCGAAGAGGGGAGGGCGGAAACGTCCTCCCCTTTTTCTTGGAGGGAAGCGCCGCTCATGAGCCCCTCTCCCAGAGGGAGAGGGAGGGGCCCGCCGCGAAGCGGTGGGAGGGTGAGGGGTTACGAGGTCGGACGATGTGCCGGCGCTCCGTCAGACGCCGTAACCCCTCACCCCAACCCTCTCCCTATGGGAGAGGGAGCGAGCCCGCCGCCACCCGCTCCGCCAACGCCTTCGCCACTTCTTCCAGCCTCGGCCCCCAGTCATCCGCCCCCTCCGGCGCGAAGGCCCGCACGTTCGGGTACCAGGGGCAGCCGCCCGTCCCCAGCAGTGGCCAGAGCGGGTTGGAGGCGAGGATCCAGGTTTCGACGCCGCAGGCCGCCGCCAGGTTGCTGGTCGCGGTCATCGGACCGATCATCATGTCGAGCGCGTAGGTCAGGGCCATGACGCCCTCCAGGTCCTGCATCAGGTCCAGACCCGGCGGCTGGTGGATCTCCAGCCCCGCCGCGGCGGCCCGAGCCAGCTCCGGCCCGGGCTCGCCGTACTGCAGATTGACGAACACCGCGCCCGGCGTGCGCAGCACCGGCGTCCAGGCCTCGAACGGGGCGAAGCGGCGGTTGCGCAGGCCGTGCATCAGCCGGCTGCGCCACATGAAGCCGATCTTGCGGCCGGGGCCCAGGCTCTCCAGCCACTCGCGCCAATGGGCCAGCCGGTCGGGATCGGGCGACAGGAAGGCGCGCGGGGCGAAACAGTCGGTCGTCGGCCGCAGCAGCGGCAGCAGGGCGCCCATCGGGGCCCAGGCGTCGTGCTCGTCGCCGGCGTCCGGGACGCCGCGGGTCACGCGGCCGGCCAGGCTCGTGCTGGCGTGGGCGGCCACCTTCACGCCGGGAAAGGCGCGGGCGAACAGCGAGACGAGGCGCGGCTCCACCGCCAGGGTCAGGCGGCCGGCGGGGCCGAGGGCGGCCAGCAGGTCCGGCAGCATCGAGCCGAACAGCACCTCGTCGCCCAGGCCCTGCTCGCCGACCAGCAGCAGCGAAAGGCCGCGCAGGGGCCGCGCCGGCGTCCAGCGCTCGCCGGCAATGTCGAAGGCCATGGCTTCGCGGCGTTCGGGCAGCAGGCGGGCGGCGTAGTCGTTCCAGCCGCCGGCCAGGTCGCCCAGGCACAGTTGGGCGAAGGCCCGGGTCATCCGCACCGAGGCGGCCTGCGGCGGAGTAGGGGCGGCGGCCAGGGCGGCGTCGCAGGCGGCCAGGGCGCCTGCCGCGTCGCCGACGTCGAGCCGGGCGATGGCGGCGTTGGCCAGCACCGGAACCTCGCGCGGACCCAGGCGCGCGGCCTCGTCATGGAACACCTGGGCGTCCTCGTCGTCGCCGCGCTGGGTGGCGATCGAGCCCAGCAGGCTCCAGAGGTTGGGATCCTCGGGCGCGCGGACCATCGCTTCACGCACCACCTGCAGGGCGTCGTCGAATCGGTCGAGGTCGCGCAGGGCGCTGGCCAGGTCCTGAGCGTCGGCCAGGTCGCCCGGCGCGGCGGCGCGCACCCGGACCAGGAGATCCGCCGCCATCGCCGGCTGGCCCAGCCGCCGGGCCAGGCGGGCCAGGTCGCGCACGCCGTCGGCGTCGTCTGGCCACAGCTTGTGGGCGGCCTGATAGGCGGTGAAGGCCTTGGGCAGCTGGCCGGCCCGCTCATAGACCAGGCCCAGCAGGCGCAGGGCCAGCGGTCCGCCGTGCGGGGCCGCGGCCATGGCCTTCCTCTCGGCGGCCTGGAAATCGCCGGCCGCCAGGTCGGAACTGGCGGCGATCATCAGCTTGCGCGGAACGGGCGAAACCTCGTCGATCCGGTCGGCGATCCGTTGCATCGGCGAGACCAGGGTGGTCGAGGCGTCGGGCGGGGAGAGGCGCCTGAGGGACGGCTGGGCGGCGGCGGGCATGGCGATCCTTCGTCCCCGGAAGGGGGCTGAGCGGGCGTATCCCTGCTGAAACGAAGCGACGCCGTCGAATGGGGCGCTATTTCCCCCTTTCCATCCGCGTTTCGATCCCCTATATCCGCCCGTTCACGAAGACATTTCGGCGGAGTGCGTCCACGCACGTCCGCTCTTCAACGCCCCGAGGCGCGATCAGCCGCCCTCCGATCCGCGCGAAGGGGCGCCCATCGAGCTTCCGGTCCCGGTCGCTCGCTAGGGGAATTCCAGCGTCCGACGCTCTCCGACCAGGGGAGCGGCGAGGGTGGACGCCGAGGCATTCGAATTCACGCGCGGATTCCGTCCGCGCCGCAGGGAAAAAACATGGCGCAATCCTTCACCGGCAAGAAGCGGATCCGGAAGTCGTTCGGCCGCATCCCCGAAGCTGTGCAGATGCCGAACCTCATCGAGGTTCAGCGCTCCTCCTACGAGCAGTTCCTTCAGCGCGAGGTCCGTCCGGGCCAGCGTCGCGACGAAGGCGTCGAGGCGGTCTTCAAGTCGGTGTTCCCGATCAAGGACTTCAACGAGCGCGCCGTGCTCGAATACGTCTCGTACGAATTCGAAGAGCCGAAGTACGACGTCGAAGAGTGCATTCAGCGCGACATGACCTTCGCCGCGCCGCTGAAGGTCAAGCTGCGCCTGATCGTGTTCGAAACCGAAGAAGAAACCGGCGCCCGGTCCGTCAAGGACATCAAGGAGCAGGACGTCTACATGGGCGACATCCCGCTCATGACCGACAAGGGCACCTTCATCGTCAACGGCACCGAGCGCGTCATCGTCTCGCAGATGCACCGCTCGCCGGGCGTGTTCTTCGACCACGACAAGGGCAAGACCCACGCCTCGGGCAAGCTGCTGTTCGCCGCCCGCGTGATCCCGTACCGCGGCTCGTGGCTCGACTTCGAGTTCGACGCCAAGGACATCGTCTACGTCCGCATCGACCGCCGCCGCAAGCTGCCGGCCACGACCTTCCTCTATGCCCTGGGCATGGATGGCGAAGAGATCCTGACCACGTTCTACGACGTCGTCCCGTTCGAAAAGCGCGCGGGCGGCTGGGCCACCCCGTACAAGGCCGAGCGCTGGCGCGGCGTGAAGCCGGAAGTCGCCCTGGTCGACGCCGACACGGGTGAGGAAATCGCTCCGGCCGGCACCAAGATCAGCGCCCGCAACGCCAAGAAGTTCGCCGACGCCGGCCTGAAGACCCTGCTGCTCGGTCCGGAAGCCCTGACCGGCCGCTACCTGGCCCGCGACGCCGTCAACTTCGAGACCGGCGAGATCTACGCCGAAGCCGGCGACGAGCTGGACGTCCCGACGATCCAGGCCCTAGCCGACCAAGGCTTCGACACCATCGACGTGCTCGACATCGACCACGTCACGGTCGGCGCCTACATGCGCAACACCCTGCGCGTCGACAAGAACGCCGTCCGCGAAGACGCGCTGTTCGACATCTACCGCGTCATGCGTCCGGGCGAGCCGCCGACGGTTGAAGCCGCCGAAGCGATGTTCAAGTCGCTGTTCTTCGACGCCGAGCGCTACGACCTGTCGTCGGTCGGCCGCGTGAAGATGAACATGCGTCTCGAGCAGGAAGTCTCGGACGAAGTCCGCGTCCTGCGCAAGGAAGACGTCCTGGCCGTGCTGAAGCTGCTGGTCGGCCTTCGCGACGGCCGCGGCGAAATCGACGACATCGACAACCTCGGCAACCGCCGGGTGCGTTCGGTCGGCGAGCTGCTGGAAAACCAATACCGCGTCGGCCTGCTCCGCATGGAACGGGCGATCAAGGAACGCATGTCGTCGGTCGATATCGACACCGTCATGCCGCACGACCTGATCAACGCTAAGCCGGCGGCCGCCGCCGTCCGCGAATTCTTCGGCTCCTCGCAGCTGTCGCAATTCATGGACCAGACGAACCCGCTGTCGGAAATCACCCACAAGCGTCGTCTCTCGGCCCTCGGCCCGGGCGGTCTGACCCGCGAACGCGCCGGCTTCGAAGTCCGCGACGTTCACCCGACCCACTACGGCCGGATCTGCCCGATTGAAACGCCGGAAGGCCCGAACATCGGTCTGATCAACTCGCTCGCCACCCACGCCCGCGTGAACAAGTACGGCTTCATCGAGAGCCCGTACCGTCGCGTGAAGGACGGCAAGCCGATGGACGAAGTCGTCTACATGTCGGCGATGGAGGAATCCAAGCACGTCATCGCCCAGTCGAACATCAAGGTCGTCGAAGGCGAGATCCTCGAAGACCTGGTTCCGGGCCGCATCAACGGCGAACCGACCCTCCTGCAAAAGGAGACGGTGGACCTGATGGACGTGTCGCCGCGCCAAGTCGTGTCGGTGGCCGCCGCCCTGATCCCGTTCCTGGAAAACGACGACGCCAACCGCGCCCTCATGGGTTCGAACATGCAGCGTCAGGCCGTGCCGCTCGTCCAGTCGGACGCCCCGCTCGTGGGCACCGGCATGGAAGCGGTCGTGGCTCGTGACTCGGGCGCCGTGGTCATCGCCAAGCGCACCGGCGTCGTCGAGCAGATCGACGGCACCCGTATCGTCGTGCGCGCCACCGAAGAAACCGACGCGGCCCGCTCGGGCGTCGACATCTACCGGATGTCGAAGTTCCAGCGCTCGAACCAGTCGACCTGCATCAACCAGCGTCCGCTGGTCCGTGTGGGCGACAAGATCAGCGCCGGCGACATCATCGCCGACGGTCCGTCGACGGAGCTGGGCGAACTGGCCCTGGGCCGCAACGCGCTCGTCGCGTTCATGCCCTGGAACGGTTACAACTTCGAAGACTCGATCCTGATCTCCGAGCGCATCGTCCGTGACGACGTCTTCACCTCGATCCACATCGAGGAATTCGAAGTCATGGCCCGCGACACCAAGCTCGGTCCGGAAGAAATCACCCGCGACATCCCGAACGTCGGCGAGGAAGCCCTGCGCAACCTCGACGAAGCCGGCATCGTGGCCATCGGCGCCGAAGTCCAGCCGGGCGACATCCTGGTCGGTAAGGTCACGCCGAAGGGCGAAAGCCCGATGACTCCGGAAGAGAAGCTGCTGCGCGCCATCTTCGGCGAGAAGGCTTCCGACGTCCGCGACACCAGCCTGCGCCTGCCCCCGGGCGTCGCCGGCACGATCGTCGACGTGCGCGTGTTCAACCGTCACGGCGTCGATAAGGACGAACGCGCCCTGGCGATCGAACGCTCGGAAATCGACCGTCTGGGCAAGGACCGCGACGATGAGTTCGCGATCCTGAACCGCAACATCTCGGGCCGCCTGAAGGACCTGCTGATCGGCAAGAACGCGCTGTCGGGCCCGAAGGGCCTGTCGCGCGGCGAGATCACCGCTGAAGGCCTGGCCTCGGTGGCCTCGGGCCTGTGGTGGCAGATCGCTCTCGACGACGAGAAGGCGATGGGCGAACTGGAAAGCCTGCGCCGTCTGTTCGACGAGAACCGCAAGCGCCTCGACCGTCGTTTCGAGGACAAGGTCGACAAGCTGCAGCGCGGCGACGAACTGCCCCCGGGCGTCATGAAGATGGTCAAGGTCTTCGTGGCCGTGAAGCGCAAGCTTCAGCCGGGCGACAAGATGGCCGGCCGTCACGGCAACAAGGGCGTCATCTCGCGCATCCTGCCGATCGAGGACATGCCGTTCCTCGCCGACGGCACCCACGTGGATCTCGTGCTGAACCCGCTGGGCGTGCCTTCGCGCATGAACGTCGGTCAGATCTTCGAAACCCACCTGGGCTGGGCCTGCGCCAACCTCGGCAAGCAGATCACCGGTCTGCTCGAGGACTGGCAGCACGGCGGTCAGAAGGACGCCCTGGTCCAACGTCTGCGTGACGTCTACGGCCCGGACGAAGAGCTGCCGGACACCGAGGAAGACCTGGTCGAGCTGGCCAAGAACCTGGGCAAGGGCGTTCCGATCGCCACCCCGGTGTTCGACGGCGCCCGGATCGAGGACATCGAGAGCCATCTCGAAATGGCCGGCGTCAACGCGTCGGGTCAGTCGATCCTGTTCGACGGCACCACCGGCGAGCAGTTCAAGCGTCCGGTCACGGTCGGCTACATCTACATGCTGAAGCTGCACCACCTGGTCGACGACAAGATCCACGCCCGTTCGATCGGTCCGTACTCGCTGGTCACCCAGCAGCCGCTGGGCGGCAAGGCCCAGTTCGGCGGTCAGCGCTTCGGGGAAATGGAAGTGTGGGCTCTGGAAGCCTACGGCGCGGCCTACACCCTGCAGGAAATGCTGACGGTGAAGTCCGACGACGTGGCCGGCCGGACCAAGGTCTACGAGTCGATCGTCCGCGGCGACGACACGTTCGAAGCCGGTATCCCGGAAAGCTTCAACGTGCTGGTCAAGGAAATGCGCTCGCTCGGCCTGAACGTCGAGCTGGAGAACAGCTGATCCGGATCTCCCTCTCCCGCCTGAAGGCGGGGGAGGGGCCCTCCATCAGCCGCTCTCTGACTTAGAATTTTCGCGGGTAGTCCCGCAGAAGGAACCAAGATGAACCAGGAAGTCCTGAACATCTTCAATCCGGTCCAGGCCACGCCGACCTTCGACCAGATCCGCATCTCGCTCGCCTCGCCGGAAAAGATCCGTTCGTGGTCGTTCGGCGAGATCAAGAAGCCCGAGACCATCAACTACCGCACGTTCAAGCCCGAGCGTGACGGCCTGTTCTGCGCCCGTATCTTTGGCCCGACCAAGGACTACGAATGCCTGTGCGGCAAGTACAAGCGCATGAAGTACAAGGGCATCATCTGCGAAAAGTGCGGCGTGGAAGTCACCCTCGCCCGCGTTCGCCGTGAGCGCATGGGCCACATCGAGCTGGCCTCGCCGGTCGCTCACATCTGGTTCCTGAAGTCGCTGCCCTCGCGCATCGCCATGATGCTCGACATGCCGCTGAAGGACATCGAGCGCGTCCTGTACTTCGAATACTACATCATCACCGAGCCGGGCCTGACCCCGCTGAAGCAGCACCAGCTGCTGTCGGAAGATGACTACATCCGCGCTCAGGACGAGTACGGCGACGACAGCTTCACCGCCGAGATCGGCGCCGAGGCCGTCCAGAACCTGCTGAAGGCCATCGACCTCGAAAAAGAGGCCGAGCGTCTGCGCGAGGAACTGGCCGGCACCGTGTCGGACATGAAGCAGAAGAAGTTCAGCAAGCGCCTGAAGATCCTGGAAGCCTTCCAGGAGTCGGGCAATCGTCCCGAGTGGATGGTGCTGACGGTCGTTCCGGTCATCCCGCCGGAACTGCGCCCGCTGGTGCCGCTGGACGGCGGCCGCTTCGCCACGTCCGACCTGAACGACCTCTATCGCCGGGTCATCAACCGTAACAACCGCCTCAAGCGCCTGATCGAGCTGCGCGCGCCCGACATCATCATCCGCAACGAAAAGCGGATGCTGCAGGAATCGGTCGACGCCCTGTTCGACAACGGCCGTCGCGGTCGCGTCATCACGGGCGCCAACAAGCGCCCGCTGAAGTCGCTGGCCGACATGCTGAAGGGCAAGCAAGGCCGCTTCCGTCAGAACCTGCTCGGCAAGCGCGTCGACTACTCGGGCCGTTCGGTCATCGTCGTGGGTCCGGACCTGAAGCTGCACGAGTGCGGCCTGCCCAAGAAGATGGCGCTCGAGCTGTTCAAGCCGTTCATCTACGCGCGCCTGGACGCCAAGGGCCTGTCGGGCACCGTCAAGCAGTCCAAGCGCATGGTCGAGCGCGAACAGCCCCAGGTGTGGGACATCCTCGAAGAGGTGATCCGCGAGCACCCGGTGCTGCTGAACCGCGCCCCGACGCTCCACCGTCTGGGCATCCAGGCGTTCGAGCCGAAGCTGATCGAGGGCAAGGCCATCCAGCTGCACCCGCTGGTCTGCGCCGCGTTCAACGCCGACTTCGACGGCGACCAGATGGCCGTGCACGTCCCGCTGAGCCTGGAAGCTCAGCTGGAAGCGCGCGTCCTGATGATGTCGACCAACAACATCCTGTCGCCCGCCAACGGTCGCCCGATCATCGTGCCGTCGCAGGACATCGTCCTGGGTCTGTACTACCTGTCGGTCGCTCGCGAAGGTGAGCCGGGCGAAGGCAAGATCTTCTCGGACCTGGGCGAAATCGAAGCGGCCATGGACGCCGGCGTCGTGTCGCTGCACGCCAAGATCAAGTCGCGCTTCACCGAAGTGGAAGCCGATGGCGTGGCGCGTCGCCGCGTGATCGACACCACCCCGGGCCGCATGAAGATCGCCGCCCTGCTGCCGCGCCACCCCGCGATCGGTCACCGACTGATCGAGAAGGCGCTGACCAAGAAGGAAATCGGCAACCTCATCGACATCGTCTACCGCCACTGCGGTCAGAAGGCGACGGTGATCTTCGCCGACCAGGTCATGGGCCTGGGCTTCAAGGAAGCCGCCAAGGCCGGCATCTCGTTCGGCAAGGACGACATCATCATTCCGAAGCGCAAGGAAGCGATCGTCGCCGAGACGCGCGCCCTGGCCGAGGAATATGAGCAGCAGTACGCCGACGGTCTGATCACCAAGGGTGAGAAGTACAACAAGGTCGTCGACGCCTGGGCCAAGGCCACCGATCGCGTCGCCGACGAGATGATGGCCGAGCTGCAGACCAAGCATAAGGACGAGAACGGCCGCGAGAAGGAAATCAACGCCATCTACATGATGGCCCACTCCGGCGCCCGTGGTTCGCAAGCCCAGATGAAGCAGCTGGGCGGCATGCGCGGCCTGATGGCCAAGCCCTCCGGCGAGATCATCGAGACCCCGATCGTCTCGAACTTCAAGGAAGGCCTGACCGTTCAGGAGTACTTCAACTCCACCCACGGCGCCCGTAAGGGTCTGGCCGACACCGCGCTGAAGACGGCCAACTCGGGTTACCTGACCCGTCGTCTGGTCGACGTCGCGCAGGACTGCATCATCGTCGAGGAAGACTGCGGCACCACGAAGGGCATCACCCTGCGCGCCGTGGTCGAAGGCGGCGACGTGCTGGTCTCGCTGGGCACCCGCGTCCTGGGCCGCTTCACGGCCGAGGACGTCAAGGATCCGGCGACCGGCGAGCTGGTCGCTCCGGCCGACACCTATATCGACGAGAACATGGCCGACGCCATCGAGGCGGCGGCTGTCCAGTCGGTGAAGGTCCGCTCGGTCCTGACCTGCGAAGCCAAGATCGGCGTCTGCGGCGCCTGCTACGGCCGCGACCTGGCCCGCGGCACCCCGGTCAACATCGGTGAAGCTGTCGGCGTCATCGCCGCCCAGTCGATCGGTGAGCCGGGCACGCAGCTGACCATGCGTACGTTCCACATCGGCGGCACGGCCCAGGTGGCCGAGCAGTCGTTCTTCGAAAGCAGCAACGACGGCGTGGTCCGCGTGACCGGCGCCACCGTGATCGGTTCGGACGGCCAGCTGGTCGTCATGAGCCGCAACACGGCCGTGAGCGTGCTGGTCGACGGCAAGGAACGCGAAAACTACAAGCCGCCTTACGGCGCTCGCCTGAAGATCAAGGACGGCGACACCGTCAAGCGCGGCCAGCGCCTGGCCGACTGGGACCCCTACACCACGCCGATCATCACCGAAGTCGGCGGCCGCATCCGCGCCGAAGACCTGGTGGACGGCTTCTCGGTCCGCGAAGAAGTCGACGAAGCGACGGGCATCGCCCAGCGCGTCATCGCCGACTGGCGCGCGTCGGCCCGCGGTTCGGACCTGCGTCCGGCCATGGGCGTGCTGGCCGAGGACGGCTCGTACAAGCGTCTGTCGAACGGCGGCGAGGCTCGCTACCTCCTGTCGGTCGGCGCCATTCTCTCGGTGGCCGACGGCGACGAAGTGAAGCCGGGTGAGGTCATCGCCCGTATCCCGACCGAAGGCGCCAAGACCCGGGACATCACCGGCGGTCTGCCGCGCGTCGCCGAACTCTTCGAAGCCCGCCGTCCGAAGGACTGCGCGGTCATCGCGGAAATGGACGGCCGTGTCGAATTCGGCAAGGATTACAAGAACAAGCGCCGCATCAAGATCACCCCGGAAGTCGACGCAGACGGCAACCAGGGCGAAGCGGTCGAGTTCCTGATCCCGAAGGGCAAGCACATCGCGGTGCATGATGGCGACTTCATCACGCGCGGCGAGTACATCATCGACGGCAACCCGGATCCGCACGACATCCTGCGCATCCTGGGCGTCGAAGCTCTGGCCAACTTCCTCGTCGACGAGATCCAGGAGGTCTATCGTCTGCAGGGCGTGCCGATCAACGACAAGCACATCGAGACGATCGTTCGTCAGATGCTGCAGAAGGTCGAGATCCTCGAGCCCGGCGACACCGGCCTTATCAAGGGCGACCACCTCGATAAGCCGGACTTCGACAAGGAACAGGAAAAGGCGATCGCCCGCGGCGGCCGTCCGGCTGTGACCCAGCCGGTGCTGCTCGGCATCACCAAGGCCTCGCTGCAGACCAAGAGCTTCATCTCGGCCGCGTCGTTCCAGGAAACGACCCGCGTCCTGACCGAAGCCTCGGTGCACGGCAAGACCGACACCCTGGAAGGCCTGAAGGAAAACGTCATCGTGGGTCGTCTGATCCCCGCTGGTACGGGTTCCTACCTGCGCAGCCTGCAGCGCGTCGCCGCCAAGCGCGACGAGCAGCTGGCCCAGCAGCGCGAAGAAGCGATGGAGCCGCTGCCGGCCGAGATCGCGCTCTCCGACGCCGAGTAATCGGCGGGTCGACGACCTTACAGGTTGTGCTAGACAAGGAGCGGTCGGGGAAACCCGGCCGCTCTTTTGTTTTGCCGTAAGCCCCAGGGCGGGGGCGGGCGCAGC
The DNA here is from genome assembly GCF_057586355.1 of Caulobacter sp. SRI_008. NCBI lineage: Bacteria > Pseudomonadati > Pseudomonadota > Alphaproteobacteria > Caulobacterales > Caulobacteraceae > Caulobacter > Caulobacter sp. SRI_008. Next base: position 8,818 of record NZ_JBYCZS010000031.1, on the reverse strand, counting down.
GTCGGGGGACGTCGATGGTTCGCAGTGTTTGGGTCGCCGCCGCGTGCGTGGCGCTGTCCATGGCCGCCTGCGCGCCCAAGCCGGTTCCCGAGCCCAAGCCCTCCGACGACTTCGCCGCCGCCGACAAGGCCTTCGTCGACGAGACCGCGGCCAAGATCACCAAGAGCTTCGAGCGGCCCGAGATGGTGATGTTCCGCAATCCGGTGATCAGCCAGTCCGAGCGCGGCAAGGCCCTGTGCGTCGACGCCGCCGAGCCCGAACAGGCCTGGACCGGCATGATCGCGGTCAAGACGCCCGGCGCGGCCGGCTACATCATCCACCGCGCCGGCGACAACCTCTCGCCCAAGGCCCGCAAGCAGTGCCCGGCCCTGGTCCTCAAGTACATGGATGAGCCCAAGACCGACTGGTACGAGGCCGAGGTGGCGATCACCCAGGCCGGTTGCGCCAATCTGGATCCGCGCTACTGGCGGGCCTGGAAGCGCTACTGCAACGGCGCCCTGACCACCCCGACGGCCAAGGCCACGCCGGCGGCCTGACGCAACCTCGAATAGAACGCGGGAATGTAAAAAGACTCGCGTTATTTCAGCGCGTTAAATGAAATTTCAGTCGGTACGGGTGAGAACAGGGCAAATTCCTCCCTTCGCCCGGACCCCATGCGCTCGGATATTTCCACCAAGGTCAGCCTGACCATCGCCGCCGCCTTCGCCGTCCTGCTGGCCGGCCTGCTGGGCGTCGTCGCCTGGAGCTCCCTCGGCTTCGCCAAGCGCCAGGCCGTGGCCCAGCAGGAAACCAGCATGCGCGTGGCCTGGGACGTCATCGGCCGCCAGGGCCAGACGTTCCGCCGCGAGGGCGACCAGCTGTTCGTCGGCGACCACGCCCTGAATGGCGATCTGGCCGGCGTCGATCGGGTCAAGGCCCTGGCCGGGGGCGTGGCCACCGTGTTCATGGGCGACACCCGCATCACCACCAATGTCGAGAAGCCCGACGGCTCGCGCGCGGTCGGCACCACCCTGGCCAAGGGTCCGGTCTATGACGCCGTGCTCGGTCGCGGCGAGGCCTATCGCGGCGAGACCCAGATCCTCAAGCGCGCCTATTTCGTCGCCTACGACCCGATCAAGGACGCCTCGGGCCAGGTGATCGGCGTGATGTTCGTCGGCGTGCCCAAGGCCGACTATTTCGGTCCCGTCTATCGCCAGCTCGGCTGGCTGGGCGCGGCCGGCCTGGTGCTGGGTCTGGCCGGCGGCGTCGCCTCGGTCCTGACCGTGCGCCGCCAGCTGTCGCCGCTGAAGACCCTGCGCGAGGCCATGGCCCGGCTGATGAAGGGCGACCTGTCGGTGGCCCTGCCTTTCGCCGGCCGCCGCGACGACATCGGGCTGATGGCCGACGCCGTCCACGCCTTCCGCGACGACGCCGAAGCCAAGCAGCGCATCGAGGCCGACGCCGCCAGCCACCGCGACCAGAGCGAGGCCGAGCGCGCCGCCGCCCAGGCTCGCGACGCCCGCGCCGCCCGCGAGCAGGGCGTGGTCGTCGACAGCCTGGCCCAGGGTCTGGAGCGCCTGTCGAACGGCGACCTGACCGTCCGCCTCGATCAGCCCTTCGCCCACGACTACGAGGGCTTGCGCCGCGACTTCAACCAGGCCGTCGAGCGCCTGGAGACGGCCATGAGCGCCGTCGTCGACGCCGTCGGCGCCCTGAACACCGGGGCCGGCAATATCGCCGACGCCTCGTCCGACATCTCCGACCGCACCGAGCAGCAGGCCGCCAGCCTGGAAGAGACCGCCGCTGCCCTGGACGAAGTCACCGTCACCGTCCGCCGCACCGCCGAGGGCGCCCGCGGGGCCCACGAGGCCGTCCGCGAAGCCCAGGCCGAAGCCGGCCGCTCGCGCTCGGTGGTCCAGGACACCATCGCGGCCATCGGCGGCGTCGAAGCCTCGTCGCGCCAGGTCGGCCAGATCGTCGGCGTGATCGACGAGATCGCTTTCCAGACCAACCTCCTGGCGCTCAACGCCGGGGTCGAAGCGGCTCGCGCCGGCGACGCCGGCAAGGGCTTCGCCGTCGTCGCCCAGGAAGTCCGCGCGCTGGCCCAGCGCTCGGCCGAGGCGGCCAAGGAGATCAAGGTCCACATCGCCGACTCCGCCCGTCAGGTCGAAGCCGGGGTCAAACTGGTCGGCCGCACCGGCGAGGCGCTGCAGAAGATCGTCGCCCAGGTCGAGGCCATCGACGGCATCGTCAGCGAGATCGCCGCCGGCGCCCAGGAACAGTCGGCGGGCCTCTCGCAGGTCAATACCGCCGTCAACCAGATGGACCAGGGCGCCCAGCGCAACGCCGCCCTGATCAGCCGCTCGGCAGGCGACAGCCGCAATCTCGTCTCGGCCGCCGACGAACTGTCGGGCCTGGTCGCCCGCTTCCGCACCACGCCGGCCTCGGCTTCGTTCCGCCGGGCTGGTTGAGCGCCGGGCGGAGATAAAGCTTCACCTTGCGCTTGACGGCGCTCCGGCCACTCGCTCTGAGTGCGATCGCTCCCGGGTGTGTCGCCTGGGGCGAGTGATCTCTGTCGGGGCGTTGGGGCGTATGACGAAGCGTATGGTGTGGGGCGTGGCCGCGGTTCTGGCGGCCTTGGGGCAGACCGCGAGCGCTCAGACGCCCCCCGCCTCGGCCTTCGGCCGGCTGCCGGCCGTGCAGATGGTGTCGATGTCGCCGGCCGGCGACAAGCTGGCCATCCTCGGCGGCGCGCCGGCCGCGCGCACGGTCCGCTTCGCGACCATCGACCAGGCGGGTGAAGCCGTCCTCACCCTGGGCGACATCCAGACCGTCGGCGTGCGCTGGGTCAGCCAGGACTACGCCCTGGTCCGCACCGCCATCTGGAAGCGCGTCGGCGCGCGCAACGCCTACCGGTTCGAGCGCAACGTCGTCGTCGACTCCAAGGGCAAGATCGTCAGCAGCCTGCTCGAGGGCGAGACCGCCTCGGCCTACGCCATCAGCCAGCCCGTGCTCGGCGTCGTCGAGGGCGACAAGCCCAAGGTCCTGGTGCAGGGCCTCGACTACATCCCCACGCCCGAAGGCAATCTCGGCACCCGGCTGGTCCGCAAGGAAGCCGTCAATCCGCTGGTCCAGACCCTGTTCCGCGCCGACGTGGTCAAGGGCCGCGGCGAGATCGCCGAGCGCGGCTCGCCCGACACCACCACCTGGGACGTCGACCGGGCCGGCGAGGCGCGCGTGCGCATCGACCAGGACATGCTCAGGCACGACTTCAAGCTGCTGGTGCGCGCCAAGGGCCAGAGGAACTGGCGCACGCTGGTCGCCACCGACAGCGAGGAGGATATCCGCACCTATCTCGGCTATTCCGACGCCGAGGACGCCGTCTACATGGTGCAGGCCGCGCCCGATGGCGCTAGCCAGGTCGTGCGCATCCGCCTGGCCGACGGGACGACCGAGCCGCGCGGCAAGCCGATCCTGGGCTCCGACATCGGCGTGGTCTGGGATCCGGCCCTGACCACGCCGGTGGCGATCGTCTCGGGCCGCGAGCGGCCGGTCTACGAATGGCTGGACCCGCAGGTCGGCGCCGTCCACGGCGCCCTGAGCCGCGCCTTCAAGGGCCAGGACGTGTCGCTGACCGGCTGGTCGCGCGATCGCGTGCGTTTCGTGGCGCGCGTCGCCTCGCCCGGCTCGCCGCCCGTCTGGTACCTGTTCGACAAGGCCCGCAAGGAGATTTCTCCCCTCGGCGAGGCCTATCCGGAGCTCAAGGACGCGCCGCTGGGTCAGACCCGCTGGCTGACCTACAAGGCTCGCGACGGCCTGGAGATCCCGGCCTATCTGACCCTGCCGCCGGGCGCGCCGCCCGAAGGCGGCAAGCTGCCGCTGATCGTCCTGCCGCACGGCGGTCCGGCCTCGCGCGACGGCTACGACTTCGACTGGTGGGCGCAGTTCCTGGCCACGCGCGGCTATGCGGTGCTGCAGCCGCAGTTCCGCGGCTCGGCCGGCTTCGGTAGGACCTTCGAGAAGGCCGGCGAGCGCGAGTGGGGCGGCAAGATCCAGACCGACCTGCTGGACGGCGTCGCCCAGCTGGCCAAGGACGGCGTGGTCGATCCGGCCCGCGTCTGCATCGTCGGGGCCAGCTTCGGCGGCTATTCGGCCCTGGCCGGAGCCACGCTGAACCCGACCGCCTATCGCTGCGCGGTGTCGGTCAACGGCGTCTCGGACCTGCCGCAGATGCTGGGCGAGACGGTCACCGCCTATGGCGGCGCCTCCGACAGCCTGCGCTACTGGCGCAGCCAGATGGGCACGACCTTCAAGGACCCCGCCGCCCTGACCTCGGTCTCGCCGGCCCGTCAGGTGGGCAAGGCCACCCCGCCGGTGCTGCTGGTCTGGGGCGATCAGGACACCACTGTCGCCCCGGCCCAGTCCGAGCGCATGCGCGACGCCCTGACGGCCGCCGGCCGCCCGGTGCGCAGCGTCGTGCTGGAGGGCGACGACCACTACCTCTCCACCTCGGCCACGCGGACGAAGATGCTGGAGGCGGTCGAGGCCTTCCTGGCGCAGAACCTGCCGGTCAAGCCGGCCGGCTGATCGCGCTAGTTCCTGGGCCGGCCCAGGGCGTCCGTGCCCGGCAGGCCCAGGGGGATCTCCTTCATCTTGCCCAGGCCGTCGCGGCTGCGATGGTCGACGCCCATGCCCATCGGCGACTCCCGATAGCGCCTGTCGGCCTCCTGCCGGGCGGCCTGCTGGTCGAAGCCGGCGCGCTTGGCCGCCTCGATCGGGGCGGCGTATTCCGGGGCCTTGCGCGCGGCCTCGCCCCAGCGCTCGTCGCAGCGCTCCTCCTCGCGACGGTTGAGGCCGACGGCGCGGGCGTTGGCGCAGCCGGTCCCGCTGCCGCGCAGGGCCGTCCTGGCGTCGCCGCCGGGCTGGGCGGCGGGCAGGGGCGCGGGATGCTCGGCGTTCCCGCGTCCGCGCGCGTCCGTCGCCGGCGCCGCCACGAAGGGGGAGGGGGCGATTCCCGCCGGGGCCGGCCGCCGGGCCTCGCGCGGATTCGCCAGGGGCGAAGCGGGGGCTGAAGAGGCGGCCGCGGCCGGGGTTTCGACGGCCTCGCGGGGCCGCTCGCGCGGGGGCGGACTGACCAGGTCGATGGTCACCGTCGAGACCGCGTCCAGGTCGGGGAACACCGCCCGCACCGGCAGGGCCAGCCAGGCCAGGACCAGCAGGTGCAGCGCCGCCGACCCGCCGGCCAGCGCCCAGAACCGCTTGTCGCGCCTGGGTTCGCTCCGTAGATCCAGCAGGCGTGTTATGGACGGCGCGGCGGCTTGGACCACGAATGACTCGGCGAACAAGGACGGGTTGTGAAGCGAGGCTGGCGATCGCCTATGGCGAAAGCGTGGCCCTCTAAACGCTCCATTAACCGACGCGGAAGCCGGCGATTGACGTGGAGCGCCTTCGCGAGTAGGTTCCGCGCTCTTTTCGAGGTGGGTCTTGCGCCCGTCCTGATGAGCGTCCGTCCATAAACCGACGGCAGGCCCGCCGGAACGCTTTCCGCGTCCCGGCGAGTTTCGTGTTTATCGGGTCTCCAACCGGAGCCTTGAAGCCGGAAAGAAGAACAACAAGGACCCTGAAGCGCCTCGGCCGAAAGGCACACGCTTCCATCAGAGCAGAGACTTAATGCCTACCGTCAACCAGCTCATCCGCAAGCCGCGCTCTCCGAAGCCGGTCCGGAACAAGGTGCCCGCCCTGAAGGGCTGCCCCCAACGTCGCGGCGTCTGCACCCGCGTCTACACGACGACCCCGAAGAAGCCGAACTCGGCTCTGCGTAAGGTCGCCAAGGTCCGTCTGACCACCGGCATCGAAGCCGTGTGCTACATCCCGGGCGAAGGCCACAACCTGCAGGAGCACTCGGTGGTGCTCATCCGCGGCGGCCGCGTCAAGGACTTGCCCGGCGTCCGCTACCACATCCTGCGCGGCGTCCTCGACACCCAAGGTGTCAAGGATCGTAAGCAGCGTCGTTCGCTCTACGGCGCCAAGCGTCCGAAGTAAGGAATAGAAGAAGATGTCCCGCCGCCGTCGCGCCGAGAAACGCCAAGTCCTGCCGGATCCCAAGTTTGGGGACCTGATCGTCACGAAGTTCATGAACTACGTGATGTACGAGGGCAAAAAAGCCGTCGCTGAAAACATCATCTATGGTGCTTTCGACATCCTGGAAAACAAGCGCAAGGACCAAGGTCCGCTTGAGACCTTCCACTCCGCCCTGGACAACGTCGCCCCGGCGATCGAAGTCCGGTCGCGCCGCGTCGGCGGCGCCACCTATCAGGTGCCCGTGGAAGTCCGTCCGGACCGTCGTCGCGCCCTGGCCATCCGTTGGCTGGTGACCGCCGCTCGCAAGCGCGGCGAAAACACCATGACCGAAAAGCTGGCTGGTGAGCTCCTCGACGCTTCCAACAACCGCGGCACCGCGGTGAAGAAGCGCGAAGACACCCACAAGATGGCTGAAGCCAACCGGGCCTTCTCGCACTACCGCTGGTAAGCTTTCTTACCAGCACTCTTTCAGGCGCGGGCGGTTTGCGATAAACCGCCCGCGCCGCACGTTTAAATCCCGGTCGTGTCCGTCAGGGCCGTCCCGTTTCGCAGAGCGATCGCTATGCCCCGCACGCATAAAATCGAAGACTACCGCAACTTCGGCATCATGGCCCACATCGACGCGGGCAAGACGACGACGACCGAGCGGATCCTGTATTACACCGGTAAGTCGCACAAGATCGGCGAAGTCCACGACGGCGCCGCGACCATGGACTGGATGGAGCAGGAGCAAGAGCGCGGCATCACCATCACGTCGGCCGCGACGACCGCTTTCTGGAACGACAAGCGCCTCAACATCATCGACACCCCCGGGCACGTCGACTTCACCATCGAAGTCGAGCGCAGCCTGCGCGTTCTCGACGGCGCCGTGACGGTGCTGGACGGCAACGCCGGCGTCGAGCCGCAGACCGAAACCGTCTGGCGCCAGGCCGACAAGTACCGCGTGCCGCGTATCGTGTTCGTCAACAAGATGGACAAGATCGGCGCCGACTTCGACAAGTCGGTCGAGTCGATCCGCGACCGCCTCGGCGCCAAGGCCGTGCCGATCCAATTCCCGATCGGTTCGGAATCGAACCTGAAGGGCCTCGTGGACCTGGTCCGCATGAAGGCCGTGGTCTGGGACAACGACGGCCTGGGCGCGACCTACCGCGACGAAGAAATCCCGGCCGACCTGCTGGACAAGGCCGTGGAAGCCCGCGCCTATCTGGTCGAGAACGCCGTCGAGCTCGATGACGACGCGATGGAAGCCTATCTGGGCGGCGAAGAGCCCTCGGAAGAAACCATCAAGAAGTGCATCCGCAAGGCCGTGCTGAACGGCGCGTTCTACCCGATCCTCTGCGGCTCGGCCTTCAAGAACAAGGGCGTGCAGCCCCTGCTGGACGCCGTCGTCGACTACCTGCCGTCGCCGCTGGACATCCCGCCGACCAAGGGCATCGACTTCAAGACCGAAGAAGAAATCACCCGCAAGGCCTCGGACGAAGAGCCCCTGTCGGTTCTGGCGTTCAAGATCATGGACGACCCCTTCGTCGGTTCGCTGACCTTCTGCCGCCTGTACTCGGGCAAGATGGAAACCGGCATGAGCCTGCTGAACTCGACGCGCGACAAGCGCGAGCGGGTCGGCCGCATGCTGCTCATGCACTCCAACAACCGCGAAGACATCAAGGAAGCCTACGCCGGCGACATCGTCGCCCTGGCCGGCCTCAAGGACACCCGCACGGGCGACACCCTGTGCGATCCGCTGAAGTCGCCGGTGATCCTGGAGCGCATGGAATTCCCGGCGCCCGTCATCGAGATCGCCGTCGAGCCCAAGTCGAAGGCCGACCAGGAGAAGCTGGGCGTCGCCCTGCAGAAGCTGGCCGCCGAAGATCCGTCCTTCACCGTCTCGACCGACTTCGAAAGCGGCCAGACGATCCTGAAGGGCATGGGCGAACTGCACCTGGACATCAAGATCGACATCCTGAAGCGGACCTACAAGGTCGAAGCCAACATCGGCGCGCCGCAGGTTGCCTATCGTGAATCGCTGGGCCGCAAGGTCGACATCGACTACACCCACAAGAAGCAGACCGGTGGTACGGGCCAGTTCGCCCGCGTCATGATCACCTTCGAGCCGGGCGAGCCGGGTTCGGGCTTCATCTTCGAAAGCGCCATCGTCGGCGGCGCCGTGCCGAAGGAATACATCCCGGGCGTCCAGAAGGGCCTGGAATCGGTCAAGGACAACGGCCTGCTGGCCGGCTTCCCGCTGATCGACTTCAAGGCGACCCTGACGGACGGCAAGTACCACGACGTCGACTCGTCGGTCCTGGCCTTCGAAATCGCCTCGCGCGCCGCCTTCAAGGAACTGCGCGAAAAGGGCAGCCCCAAGCTGCTCGAGCCGATCATGAAGGTCGAGGTCGTGACCCCGGAAGAGTACCTGGGTTCGGTCATCGGCGACCTGAACAGCCGTCGCGGCATGATCCAGGGTCAAGACATGCGCGGTAACGCGACGGTCGTGAACGCCTTCGTTCCGCTGGCCAACATGTTCGGTTACGTGAACACCCTGCGGGGCATGTCGCAAGGCCGCGCCCAGTTCAGCATGGTCTACGATCACTACGAGCCGGTGCCGCAGCACGTCGCCGACGAAGTGATCAAGAAGTACGCCTAAGCGTTTCGTCCCCGGACGACACGTTTAGCGGAAGAGTAGGGCGGGTCCTTTTGGGATCCGCCCGCCCAAACCCCAGAAGTTCAACCAACGGCCCCTCTGGGGTCCTGGAGCTAAGAA
>NZ_JBYCZS010000030.1:0-76166 GCF_057586355.1 Caulobacter sp. SRI_008 | reverse complement strand
CACCAGCAGCTTCTCTTCCAGCTCGGCCGGGGCGGCGCGGGCGGCCTCCAGGGCGGCGGCGGCCTTGGCGCGATCGCCCTCCAGGCCCTCGGCGCGCTTGGCGGCGGCGTCGCGGCGACGGGTCCAGTCGCCGAGATCTCGCTCCAGGCTCTCGACGCGGCGCTGGCGGCCCGAACGCTCGCGGTTCTCAAGATCGAGGGCCGAACGCGCGGCGGCGGCGGCTTCACGGGCGGCGGTCGCGGCCTGGCGAGCGGCGAGCAGCTGCGGGGCCAGGTCGCCGACGCTTTCGGCGGCCGCGTGTTCGGCGCGGACGGCTGCAAGCGCTTCGTCGGCCTCGGCGCGCTCGGCCTCGAAGCGGGCGATGGTGTCGTCCAGCGACTGGGCGCGGGCCTCGCGCTGGGCGGCCTCGCGCTCGTAGCGGGCCACGGTCTCGCGGGCCTGGTTCAGCAGGCGCTCGGCGTCGGGCGGACCCCGGCGCTTGTCGCGCAGGGCGTCTTCGGCGGCGCGCAGACGGTCGGCGGCGGTCTTCAGGGCGGCGGCCCCGGCCTCGGCGCGGGGCGCGACCAAGTCGATCTCGGCCTCGACCTCGGCAAGGCGGGTGCGCTGCTCCAGCCGCACGGCGGCGGGCTTGGGCGCGTCGGCCTTTGCGACGAAGCCGTCCCAGCGCCACAGGTCGCCTTCCTTGGAAACCAGACGCGCACCGACCGGCAGACCCTTGGCCAGCCGCTCGCCGTCGGCCCGCTCGACCAGGCCGACCATGGCCAGGCGCGCGGCCAGCTCGGGCGGGGCCTTGACCAGCGGGGCCAGCGGCTGGACGCCGTCGGGCCAGGCGGTCGCCGGCGTCTCCGCCCCAGCCCAGTGCGAGGATGCGCGAGCGTCGAGGGCGGCTTCCAGGTCGTCGCCCAGGGCGGCGGCCAGGGCCGCGCCGTAGCCCTTGTCGGGCGTCACCGCGTCGAGGGCGGGCGAGAAGCCGCTCTTGGCGCGCGGTGCGGTCAGTTGGGCCAGGCCCCGGGCTTCGGTGCGCAGGCGGCCCAGCTGGTCCTCGGCCTTGCGGGCCAGATCGCGAGCCGCGCCCTCGGCCTGGGCGGCCGTCGTGCGTTCGGCCTCGGCGGTCTCCAGGGCGGCGCGGGCGGCGGCGAGCGCGGCCTCGGCATTGGCGAAACGCTGGCGGGCTTCGGCGGCGGCGGGATCGACGGCCGGACCGACGGCGGCGCGTTCGGCCTTGGCCTGGTCGAGGGCGCGGACGGTGCGGGCCAGGCGGCTCTCGGCCTCGGCCAGGCGCTGGGCGGCGGCGCGGGCGCGGGCCTCTTCCGCCGCGGTCTGGGCGGCCAGGCGCTCGACGGCGCCGTCAGCCTCGGCACGAGCGGCCTCGGCGGCCTTGGCGGCGAATTCCAGTTCGGGACCGCGCTCGGGCGCGGCGGCGATCAGGGCGCGCACCTCGGCCAGTTCCGGCTCGATGCGGGCCAGACTCCGGCCGGCGTCCTCGGCGGCCTGCTCCTCGCGGGCGCGGTCCTCGTCGATGCGGGCGAGATCGGCCGACAGGCGCTGGAACTCGGCGGCGGCGGCGGCGGCGTCGCGCTCGGCCCGGTCCTTCTGGATCGCCAGCTGACCCAGCACCGCCTGGGCGATGGTCGCCTCCTCGCGCAGGGGCGGCATGGCGGTTTCGGCCTCGACGATCGCGCCCTGGCCGGCGGCGGCGGCGCGGGCGGTGTCCTCGACGTCGCGGATCGCCTGGGTGGCCTCGGCCTGGGTGCGCTCCAGCACATCGCGGGCCTCGGTCCAGCGGGCGAACAGCACCGCGCCCTGCACGGCGCGGATCTCGGTCGACAGGCGGCGGTACTTCTCGGCCTGGCGCGCCTCACGCTTGAGGCGGTTCAGCGCCGTCTCCAGCTCGCGGGCCACATCTTCAAGGCGGGTAAGATTGGTCTCGGCCGCCCGCAGCCGCAGCTCGGCCTCGTGGCGACGGGTGTGCAGCCCCGAGACCCCGGCCGCCTCTTCCAGGATGCGGCGGCGGTTCTGCGGCTTGGCGCCGATCAGCTCGCTGATCTGGCCCTGGCGCACCAGGGCCGGCGAGTTGGCGCCGGTCGAGGCGTCAGCGAACAGCAGCTGGACGTCGCGGGCCCGCACCTCGCGGCCGTTGATGCGGTAGGTCGAGCCGGCCCCGCGGTCGATGCGGCGCACGACCTCCAGCACCGGATCGTCGTTGAAGGCGGCCGGGGCGGTGCGGTCGGCGTTGTCGATGGTCAGGGTGACGTCGGCGTGGTTGCGCGGCGGGCGGTTGCCAGATCCGGCGAAGATGACGTCGTCCATGCCGCCGGCCCGCATGGCCTTGGCGGAATTGGCGCCCATCACCCAGCGCAGGGCTTCCAGCAGGTTGGACTTGCCGCAGCCGTTGGGCCCGACAATGCCCGTCAGGCCAGGCTCGATCCTGAACTCCGTCGGCTCGACGAAGGACTTGAAGCCGGAAAGGCGCAGACGCTGGAACTGCACGGCCGCGCCCGCCCGCTAGCCCTTCAGGGCCTTGTCGACGGCCTTGGCCAGGTCTTCCACCGTCAGCTCGCCGACGAATTCCTCGCCGTTGATGTAGAAGGTGGGCGTGGAGTTGATCCCGCGCTTGGCGGCCGCCTCGACGCGGGCGTTCAGCGCGGCGAGCGCGGCCTTGTCGTTGAGGGTCGCCTCCAGCTGCGCCTCGGTCAGGCCGAACCGCTTGGCCACGCCTAGCAGCCCGCCCCAGTAGTCGCCGGTCTGGAACATGTCGTGCTGGGCCGCGAAGATCGCCTCGACCGCCTCGAAATAGCGGGCAGGCGGCACGCGGTTGGCCAGCAGGAAACCCGCGCCAGCCAGGTCGGCGGGCGGGGTCAGGAATTCGCGGAACACCAGCCGGGCCTTGCCCGTGTCGATGTAGCGCTTCTTGATCGCCGGCATGATCTCGAGCGCGGTGTGGGCGCAGTGGCTGCAGCTCATCGAGGCGTACTCGACGATCTGCACCTTGGCCTTGACCGAGCCCATGACGTGGTCGCCGGGCAGGGGCGGCATCTGGGCGGCGCGCGCCAGGCCGGGCATGGCCGCGACGGCCATGCCTGAAACGATCAGCGCGCGCCGGTCCAGGGTCATGCTTACTTGCTCGCCGCGGCGATGGCGGCGTCCAGCTGGGCCAGCGGGGCCTCGCCGCCTTCTTCGTTCAGCTTCTTGCCGTTGATGACGAAGGTCGGGGTGCCCTTGATGTCGGTTTCCTTGGAGTAGCGCTCGATGCGGTCGTTGAGCGCCTTCAGGGCCTTCTCGTCGCTGACGCAGGCGTCGAACTTGGCTTCGTCCAGACCGGCCGACTGGGCGATGCGCAGCAGCACGTCGCGGTACTGGCCAGTGGTGAACATCTCTTCCTGCGAGCGGTAGACCGAGTCCAGGACCGAGAAATACTTGTCCTTGCCGGCGCAGCGGGCCAGCAGGAACGAGGCGGCGGCCACCTGCGGCGGGGCGGTCAGGAACTCGCGGTAGACGTAGTTCACCTTGCCGGTGTCGATGTACTTCTGCTTGAAGGCCGGGAAGACCTCCTCGTTCCAGCGGGCGCAGTGGACGCAACTGGCCGAGGCGTACTCGATGACGGTGACCTTGGCGTTCGGGTTGCCCAGGCTCATGTCGTCGGCCGTGACGGCGCCGCCCGACTTGTTGCAGGCGGAAAGGCCGGCGACGCCGGCGACGAGGGCTGCGGCCAGCAGGATCCGGCGAAGGGGCGAGCGCATGGTCGGGTCTTCCTCGAACGTGAATAGTAGAGTTAAGCGCGATTCTTTATCGGCATGAAAATGGCGCGCTTGAGGCTTGGAGCGCATCAGCGTGAACGCGCGCAGGTTGTCAACTTTCGTTGCGCAGCACGCCTCGACCAAGCTTCAGCAGCGCCTCTTTCAACGGCCCCTCGGGCTGGTCGACCAGGCTGTTGGCCAGGTCGCGCTCCTGGGCGGCGTCGAGCGGCGGGCGGCGGCGCGGACGCGGCGGGGCGCTGGCGGCAGCCCCGGCGACGCGCACCGGTCCCTGTACGATCCGCAGACGGGTGACCGCGCCCTTGCCCAGCAGCAGGTCGAGACGCTGGGTGATCTGCGGGGCCTGATGCTGGATCAGCGAGGCCACGGGGCCGTCGACCCGCAGTTCCAGCGTGCCGCCCTCGCCGGTGCGGCTCTTGATGATGCGGACGGGCTCGGTGCGGCGGGCCAGGGTGTCGCCGACGATTTCCTTCCAGCGGGCCTGCAACGCGCCCGGACCCTGGCCGTATTTCTTGTCCAGTTCGCGGATCAGCGGGGCCAGGCTCTTGCCGGCCGGCGGCGGCACGCGCATCGGCGGCCGGGTGCGGCGGCGCGACAGGATCTTCAGCGCTTCGTCGGCCGTGGGCAGCGTGCGGCGGTACATGCGCGAAAGCCTAGCACGCCCCCTCTCCCCTCGCGCGCGCGGATTTGCGATAGGAGGCGACAATGACCGACGTCGCCGCGATCCGCTCCGCACTTCTGGCCTGGTACGACCGCGAGGCCCGCGTCCTGCCCTGGCGAACCGGCCCCGTCGCCGGGCGCATGGGGCTGCGCAGCGATCCCTACCGCGTCTGGCTGTCGGAGGTGATGCTCCAGCAGACCACCGTGCCGCACGCCACGCCCTATTTCCTGGTCTTCACCCAGCGCTGGCCCACGGTCGAGGCCCTGGCGGCCGAGGAGGACGGCGCGCTGATGGGGGCCTGGGCGGGGCTGGGCTATTACGCCCGCGCCCGCAACCTGCTGGCCTGCGCCCGCGCGGTCGCCAATGACCACGGCGGCGTCTTCCCCGACACCGAGGAAGGCCTGCTGGCCCTGCCGGGCGTAGGCGCCTACACGGCAGCGGCCGTGGCGGCCATCGCCTTCGATCGCAAGGCCAATGTCGTCGACGGCAATGTCGAGCGGGTGATGGCGCGGCTCTTCGCGGTCGAGGCCCCCGTGCCCGACGCCAAGCCGGAACTGAAGCGCCTGGCCGGCGAACTGGTCACCGACGAGCGCCCCGGCGACTGGGCCCAGGCCCTGATGGATCTGGGCGCCACGATCTGCAAGCCCAAGGCCCCGCTTTGCGATCGCTGCCCGGTCGAGACCTTCTGCGCGGCCAAGGCGCGCGGCGCGCCCGAAACCTATCCGCGCAAGACCAAGAAGGCCGACCGGCCCCGCCGCCACGGCGTGGCCTATGTGGTCAGCCGCCGGGGCGAGACGGCCCTGGTGCGGCGTCCCGACAAGGGCCTGCTGGGCGGAATGCTGGGCCTGCCGACCTCCGACTGGCGAGATCGTCCGTGGTCGGATGATGAGGCGATCCGCGTCGCGCCGATCCTGGCGCCGTGGCGGGATCTGGGCGCGGTCGAGCACGTCTTCACCCACTTCTCCCTGACCCTGCGGGTGCTGGTCACCGAAGCCGACGTCGCCGGCGACTTCGTCTGGACCCCGCACGAGGGGCTGTCGGCGCTGCCGAGCGTGTTCCTGAAGGCGGCGCGGGCGGGACTGGAGCGGCTCGTCTAGATCCCTCTCCCCTTGCGGGAGAGGGTGGCCCGCGAAGCGGGTCGGGTGAGGGGTCTCTCAGACCTCGACGCTGCGGGCTGGGCGAGGCGGTTTTCTTTTGAGAGACCCCTCATCCGTCGGCCTTCGGCCGCCACCTTCTCCCGCAAGGGGAGAAGGATCAGTTCTCAAATATTGACTTCGCATCCCATCATGCGAGCAATGCTCCGGCACGGGCGCGCGCGACGCCCGACTCTGGGAGACGCGGCATGGGCATCCACCTTCCGACCCGACGGACGGCGCTGGCGGCCGGTCTGGCGGCGCCGCTGATCCCAGGCCTCGCCCTGGCTAAGCCCTTCCCGCACAAGCTCGTCCGCCCGACCGCGCCGTTCGACATGCCCGGCATCGGCGTTCCCGACTTCTCCAGCGCGAAACGCTTCCCCATCACCGACTTCGGCGCCGACCAGGGCGACCAGAGCAGGACGAGCGCCGCCATCGCTTCGGCGATCACGGCCGCCAACGCCGTCGGCGCGGGCGTGGTGGTGATCCCGGAAGGAACCTGGCCGAGCGGCAAGGTGCACCTGAAGAGCAACGTCGCCCTGCACCTGGCCAAGGGCGCGACCCTGCTGTTCTCGGAAAAGCCTGCCGACTACCTGCCCGCCGTCCAGACCACCTGGGAGGGGCTGGAGTGCTGGAACTATTCGCCGCTGGTCTACGCCTTCGACTGCGAGAACGTGGCGATCACCGGCCCCGGCAGGCTGAAGGCCAGGCTCGACGTCTGGAAGGTCTGGTACGCGCGGCCCAAGCCGCACATGGACGCCCTGGTGGCGCTCTATCACAAGGCCGCCAGGAGCGAGCCGGTGAGCGAGCGCCAGATGGCGGCCGGCGAGGCGAACCTTCGCCCGCAGTTCATCCAGTTCAACCGCTGCCGCCACGTGCTGGTCGAGGACGTCAGCATCGAGGACAGCCCGTTCTGGGTGATCCACCCGTTCCTCTGCACCGACGTCGTCATCCGCCGGGTGAAGATCCGCGCCCACGGCCACAACAACGACGGCGTCGATCCGGAGACGAGCCAGAACGTGCTGATCGAGGACTGCGTCTTCGACCAGGGCGACGACGCGGTGTCGGTGAAGTCGGGCCGCGACCAGGACGCCTGGCGTCTGGGCGTTCCCACCCGCAACGTCGTCATGCGCGACTGCCGGATCAAGAACGGCCACCAATTGCTGGCGGTCGGCAGCGAGCTGTCGGCCGGGATCGAGAACGTCTTCGTCGACAACTGCCACTTCACCGGCGATGGAAAGGGCGAGGACGGCTGGGCCGTACCGATCGCCAACCTGATGTTCGTCAAGACCAACGAGCGACGCGGCGGCTTCGTCCGCAACATCCACATGACCAATGTCAGCGCCACAAAGATCGCCGGCAGCGTTTTGGCGGTCGACACCGACGTCCTCTACCAGTGGCGCACCCTGGTCCCGACCTACGAGCGGCGGCTGACGGCGATCGAGGGGCTGAGGGTAAGCGGCGTGCGCGTCGAGGAGGCCGGCTCGATCTGCCGCATCAAGGGCGAGAAGGACCTGCCGGTCCGCGACGTGCGGCTACGCAAGGTGGCCGTGGGCAAGGTGCTGGAAGAGCCGGTAAAGACGGAGAATGTCGAGGGGTTCGTGTCCGTCTAGGGCGTCCTCGTCAGTAATCCAGCTTCGGATACCACTCCGGCGGCCGGCCCTCGGGGGTGCTGTCGAGCACCATCCACAGCGGGGCGGGATCGGGCGCGCCGCGCGGATCCTGGCCCGGATCGGCGGTCTCGCCCGCCATCTCGCCCGACCAGAAGTGGCGGATCGTCCCGTCGCGACGGGAAAAGACGTTGAAGGCCGGGATCTCCGAGCCGTCGGGCAGCACGCCGAAATAGTCGCGCGAATAGTCGCCGGTCAGGTCGGTGTAGAGCCGCAAGGTCTTCCAGCCGCGCTCGCGCTTCCAGGCCAGCAGCTTGTCGAGCGGCGATCGGGCCACGACCGCCAGCGACAGCTGCTGGTCGATATCGGCGGCGTTGCCCTCCCATGCGCCCAGCAGATTGGTGCACATCGGGCAGGGCCGCTCGCGCTGCGGGCCGAACATGTAGGAGTAGACGGCCAGGGTCGGCTTGTCGCGGAACAGGCCGGCGAAGTCGACCTCGCCCTCCTCGCCCTGGAACCGGTAGTCGCCGGCCACCGGCCCGCCCGGCGGCAGGGCGCGGCGCTGGGCGGCGACCCGCTCGATGTGGCGGCGCAGCTCGATCTCCTCGGCCAGCAAGGCCGTGCGGGCGGCGCGATACTCGGCGCTCTCGTTGGGGATCCGCACCGGATTGGCGCGGGCGAGCAGGGCGGCGGGGGTCAGGGTCGCGGCGTCGTCCATGGCGGTCCTCCCGGTGGCGCGGGCAGAGGACGCCGGAGAACGATGGTTTGCAAGCGCTGCAGCGACTTCCTTCTCCCCTTGCGGGAGAAGGTGGCGGCCGAAGGCCGACGGATGAGGGGTCTCTCAAAAGCAAAACGCCGCGACAGCCGATCAGCTGTCGCGGCGTTTCTGTACGTGCAACCCCTCACCCGACCTCCCTTCGGGAGACCACCCTCTCCCGCAAGGGGAGAGGGATCGGGTCACATCCGCTCGGGCGCGTCCACGCCCAGCAGGTCGAGCGCCAGCTCGAGCTGCTTGAGCGCCGTCTGGGCCAGGGTCAGGCGCGAGGCCCGCACGGCCGGATCGTCGGCGCCCAGGATCGGGCAGGCGGCGTAGAACTTCGAGAAGCCCTGGGCCAGCTTGTAGGCGTGCTCGGCCACGAAGTTGGGGGCCTTCTTGTCGTAGGCCTCCGACAGCGCGCCCTCGAAGGCGTCCAGCAGCAGGGTCAGGTCGCGTTCGGCCGGCTCGGCCACGATCACCGGACCCGCCTTGGCGGCCTGCTCGGCGGCCTTGCGCAGGATGCTCTTGATGCGGACGGTCTGGTACAGCAGGTACGGACCGGTCTTGCCCTCGAAGCTGGTGAAGCGGTCGAGGTCGAAGACGTAGGAGGTGCCGCGAAAGTTCTGCAGGTCGGCGAACTTCAGGGCGGCGACGCCGACCTTGTGCGCGGTCTCCTCGAAGGCTTCCGGCGACAGTTCCGAGCCGAGGCCGGCTTCGCGCAGGCGCTCGCGGGCCTTTTCGCGGGCCATCTCGATCAAGTCGTGCAGCTTCAGCACGCCGCCGGCGCGGGTCTTGAACGGCTTGCCGTCGGCGCCGTTCATGGTGCCGAAGCCGATGTGCTCCAGGCCGCCCGGCTGGGCGTAGCCAGCCAGATAGGCGGCGCGGAACACCTGCTCGAAGTGGTCGGCCTGACGCTGGTCCACGCAGTAGAGGATCAGGTGCGGGTCGAACGACTGGCGGCGGTCGAGAATGGTCGCCAGGTCGGTCGTGCCGTACATGGCCGAGCCTTCCGAAGAGACCACCAGCAGCGGATCGGGGCTCTCGACCTCGATCACCGAGCCGTCGGGCAGCTTCTTCTTCTTGGTCTCGCCGGGACGGGCCACGCGGACGATGCGGGCGCCCTGGTCCTCGACCAGCAGGCCCTTGTCCTCCAACTGGCGCACCATCGGCGCGATCAGCGGGTCGGCGTCGCTCTCACCCTTCCACAGGTCGAAGTCGACGCCCAGGGCGTGGAACTCGCGCTCCAGGGCCACGCGGCTGACCTCGACGAAGTGCTTCCACAGCAGGCGGTAGCCGAAGCGGCCGTTCTGCAGGTCAGCCGTCGCCTTGCGGGCGCGGTCGCGATAGTCGGCGTCTTCCTTGGCGCGCGCGGCGGCTGCCGGATACAGGCGGTCGAGGTCGGCCAGGGTCACCCGGCCGGCGAACTCGGCGCGCACCTTGGCCTCGTCGGCGGCGGTGAAGTCGCGCGGGGCGTCCGGCAGCTTCTCCATCAGGGCGGCGATGAAGGCGTCCTCGTCCGCCACCGCGGTGATGAGCAGGCCCATCTGGAAGCCCCAGTCGCCGAAGTGGGCGTCGCCCACCACCTGGTCGCCGCGGAAGCGGTAAAGGCGCTTGATCGACTCGCCGATGATCGAGGCGCGCAGGTGGCCCACGTGCATCGGCTTGGCCACGTTGGGGCCGGCGTAGTCGACCAGCACCCGGCGCGGATCGGCCAGCAGGCTGGCGCCGGCGCGCGGATCGGCGGCGATCTGGTCGGCCCGCTCGGCCAGGGCCGAGGGACTGACGCGCATGTTGATGAAGCCGACGCCGGCGATCTCGACCGAGGCCAGGCGCGGATCGGCCTTCAGCTGGTCGACCACCTGGACGGCGATCTCGCGGGGGTTACGCTTGGCGCTCTTGGCCGCCGCGAGGGCGCCGTTGCACTGGAAGTCGGCAAGGTCGGGCCGGTCGGACGCCGTGACGCGCCCGAAGTCGGGAGACAGTCCGGCGGCCTGGAAAGCGGCCGCGGCCGCCTCGCTCAAGGACCGCTTCAAATCGTTCATTGCTTAGGAGGAGTCCCTGCTTGCTGGGCCTGGGCGGTCTGGCCGGCGTTGACCCGGAAGCGCTTGCCGTCGCGGTTGAAGGCGGCCATTTCCGGGGTGACGTCGAAGCCGATCAGGACCTCGAAATTGCTGCCGCTCGTCTTGATGTCGGCGCGCGGGATGGTGATGGTCTGCAGATTCTCGGTGGCATAGACGCGATCGCCGCCGGCCGGGAAGGTGACGGGCAGGTCGAAATACTCCTTGGCCAGCACGTCCTTGTTGCGCTCGGTCACGGCCACCCAATAGCGATAGGTCTTGCGCGGCTCGGTCGCTTCGGGACCACGGCCCAGAGCGAACAGAACCTCGACCTGCATCTTGATCGGCTCGTCGTTCTTGTAGGCGCAGCCCGAGGACACGCCCTGGATCTCGCCGGTGTAGCCGGCGGCCGCGCTGCTTTCCTTGCCGCCCTTGAACTCGACATAGCGGCTGGCGTCGTACAGCACCTTCACGAAGGGGCACGGGCCGGCGTTGCGCAGTTGGGCCAGCGGAGCCTTGGGCTGGTTCCACTCCTCGTCGCGCTTCTTTTTCTTGCCGCCATCGTCGTCACCGCCCTGACCACCGCCACCGGGGCCGCCCTGGCCGCCCATGCCTCCGCCCATCTGGGCGTGAGCGCTCATGGCGGTCATGGCGAACGACAGGGCCATCGTGGCGCTGAGGGCGACGGAAAGCGTGCGGCGCATGAAACGTCCGGTTCGAGAAGGATTGCCAGTTCGGGAGGTGCCCCAGCCGGCGTCATGCAGCCTGATAAAGGCATATGCGTGACCTCGCAACGTGCTCGCGTTTCAGGCCTGACGTCAAACGTCCGCGTCGAGCATGCTCGCGTCACGCATGTCTGGCGCCGAAGGCCTCGAACGCTTAGGTTCCGCGCCATGAGCACCGCCGCGCCGACCCGTCCCAAGCTTCGCCTTTTCCTGGCCAGCCCGCGCGGCTTCTGCGCGGGGGTGGACCGCGCCATACAGATCGTCGAACGGGCGATCGAGAAGTTCGGCGCGCCGGTCTATGTGCGCCATGAGATCGTCCACAACCGCCACGTCGTCGATCGGCTGAAGGCGCTGGGCGCGATCTTCATCGAGGAACTGGACGAGGCCCCTGACGACCGCCCGGTGGTGTTCTCGGCCCACGGCGTGCCCAAATCGGTGCCGGCCGAAGCCAAGTCTCGGCAGATGATCTATCTGGACGCCACCTGCCCGCTGGTCTCCAAGGTCCATGTCGAGGCCCAGAAGCACTTCGACAACGGCCGCGAGATCGTGCTGATCGGCCACGCCGGCCACCCCGAGGTGGTCGGCACCATGGGCCAGCTGCCCGAGGGCACCGTGACCCTGATCGAGGACATCGACGACGCCCGCACCTGGCAGCCGCAGGACGCCTCCAACGTGGCCTTCCTGACCCAGACCACCCTGTCGGTCGACGACACCGCCGACATCGTCGCCATGCTCAAGCAGCGCTTCCCGACCATCGCCGCCCCGCACAAGGAAGACATCTGCTACGCCACCACCAACCGCCAGGACGCGGTCAAGATGCTGGCCGAGGCGTCGGACCTGATCCTGGTGGTCGGCTCGCGCAACTCGTCCAACTCGGTGCGCCTCAAGGAAGTGGGCCTGAAGGCCGGCTCCAAGGCCGCCTACCTGATCGACGACGCCTCGGGCCTGGAGTGGAGCTGGTTCGAAGGCGTGCAGAGCGTGGGCCTGACGGCCGGCGCCTCGGCCCCGGAAGACCTGGTGCAGGGCGTCATCGACGCCATCAGCGGCCACTTCGACCTGGAGATCGAGGAACTGGTCGAAGCCCGCGAGACCGTGACCTTCAAGCTGCCCAGGCTGCTGACGACGGCTTGAATAAGACCCCTCTCTCTTAGAGAGAGGGAGGGGCCCGCCGCGTAGCGGTGGGAGGGTGAGAGGTTTCACCCTTGGCAGGCATAGCCCCAATCAAAGCGCTGGCCGTGCCGCCGCGCTTTCTCCTGAGAGTTTGTTACCTCTCACCCTCCCACGCCTTCGGCGCGGGCCCCGCCCTCTCTCAAAGAGAGAGGGATTCTAAAGGCCCCCGCTTGACCGCCAGCGCGCGGCGCCGCATCCCGCCGCCATGGCCGTCTACACCGACATCACCGACCAAGAGCTCGAAGCCTTCCTGGCCGAGTACGACCTGGGCGCCCCGCTGGCGTTCAAGGGCATCGCCGAGGGCGTGGAGAACTCCAACTTCCTGCTGGAAACGGAGACCGGCCGCTACATCCTGACGGTCTACGAGCGCCGCGCGCGGCCCGAGGACCTGCCCTATTTCCTCGACCTCCTGGGCTGGCTGGCCGACCGCGGCTACCCTTCCGCGCGTCCGGTGGCCGACAAGGCGGGCCGCAATCTCAAGACCCTGCGCGGCAAGCCGGCCGCCATCGTCGACTTCCTGCCGGGCCTGTCGGTGCGCAAGCCCACCCCGGCCCACTGCCGCGAAGCCGGCGAGGGCCTGGCCTGGCTGCACCTGGCCGGCGAGGGCTATGCCGGCCGTCGCGCCAACGACCTGGGCCAGCCGCACTGGGCGCCGCTGTTCTCCAAGCACCGCCAGGCCGCCGAAGACCTGAAGCCGGGCCTCTCGGCCGTGATCGACAAGGATCTGGCCGAGCTGGCCCTGGCCTGGCCGCGCAACCTGCCGACCGGCACGATCCACGCCGACTATTTCCCCGACAACGTCTTCTTCAAGACCGACGGCAAGTTCGCGGCGACCATCGACTTCTATTTCGCCTGCGACGACGCCTACGCCTACGACGTGGCCGTGACCCTGAACGCCTGGTGCTTCGAGGCCGACGGCAGCTTCAACGTCACCGCCGCCCGCGCCCTGATCGCCGGCTACGAGCGCCGCCGGCCGCTCAGCCCGGCCGAGCGCGACGCCCTGCCGATCCTGGCGCGCGGCGCGGCCATCCGCTTCTTCCTGACCCGCCTGGCCGACTGGAACGCCACCCCGGCCGGCGCCCTGGTGCGTCCGAAGGACCCGCTGGAATACGAGCGCAAGCTGGCGGTGCACCGCGAGGGCCTGTCGCTGTTCGGATCCTCGCAGTGACCCCGAAACTGATCATCTATACCGACGGCGCCTGCCGCGGGAATCCGGGTCCCGGCGGCTGGGGCGCGGTGCTGATGTACGGCGACAAGCGCAAGGAAATCTGCGGCGGCGACCTGGCGACCACCAACAACCGCATGGAGCTGATGGGCGCGATCATGGCCCTGGAGGCGCTGAATCGCCCGACCAAGGCCGAGCTGCACACCGACAGCCAGTACGTGATGAAGGGCGTCACCCAGTGGATCCATGGCTGGAAGGCCAAGGGCTGGAAGACCGCCGACAAGAGCCCGGTCAAGAACGTCGACCTGTGGCAGCGCCTCGACGCCGCCCGCCTGCGCCACGAGATCGACTGGCGCTGGGTCAAGGGCCACGCCGGCCACGAACACAACGAACGCGCCGACGAACTGGCCCGCCGCGGCATGGAAGAGACGCTGAAGAAGCGCTGACCCAAGGTCAGGCTTCGCGGAACGGCGTTCCATAGATAGCCTCCCCGAAAGAAGAACGCCTGGGGAGGCAACGCCATGAATACGATGATCGCACCGGTGCTGGCGCTGGTGAGCTGGTCGCTGCTGATGTGGCTGTGGATGTACGCTCAGCGCCTGCCGGCCATGACCAAGGCCGGGATCAAGCCGCAGGACGCGCGGTTTCCGGGGTCGCTCACAGGCCTGCCCGACGCCGCCCGGCAGGCGGCAGACAACTACAACCACCTGATGGAACAGCCGACGATCTTCTACGCGGCGGCTCTTGCGATCGCCGTGGCGGGTCATGGCGATCCGGTCGCGGTGGGCTTGGCCTGGGCCTATGCGGGCCTGCGGGTGCTGCACAGCCTGATCCAGGTCAGCGTCAACATCGTGCTGGCGCGGTTCGCGGTGTTTTCGCTGTCGACCCTGGTGCTGGGGGCGATGGTGGTCAGGGAGTGGGTGAGGCTCATCGCCTGATCCCTCTCCCCTTGCGGGAGAGGGTGGCCCGCGAAGCGGGTCGGGTGAGGGGTCTCTCAGACCTCGACGCTGCGTGGGCGGTCAGGCGGGGCGAGGCGGTTTTCTTCTGAGAGACCCCTCATCCGACGGCCTTCGGCCGCCACCTTCTCCCGCAGGGGGAGAAGGATCAGTCCTCAGACTCGCACCACGTCTTGATCAGCTGATGCGCGATCGCCAGCGTCGGCGGGGCGAACGCATCCTCGATCTCGCCGCGGATCAGGGCTTTCGCCTCGTCCTTGTCGAACCAGCGGACGGCTTCCAGCTCGGTCTGGTCGGGGGCGGCCTGGTCGCTGTCGACCTCGGCGATCAGCCCCATCATCAGCGAGGCGGGGAACGGCCAGGGCTGGCTGGAATGGTAGCGCACCTTGGTGGCGACGAGGCCGGCCTCTTCCTTCAGTTCGCGGGCGCAGGCCTCCTCGATGGTCTCGCCGGGCTCGATGAAGCCGGCCAGGGCCGAGAACATGCCCTGCGGCCAGGCGGCCTGGCGGCCCAGCAGGCACTTGCCGCCGTGCACGGCCAGCATGATCGCCACCGGGTCGGTACGCGGGAAGTGCTCGGCGTGGCAGGCCGGGCAGATGCGCTTCCAGCCGCCGTCGGCGATGTCGCTCTTCTGGCCGCAGTTGGCGCAGAACGGGTGCTTGCGCCGCCATTCGAACATCGACTTGGCGGTGCCCAGGATGCCGGCGTCGGGCGCGGGCAGGGTGGCGGCCGCGCCGCGCAGTTCCTCGAACCGGCCCAGGCCCTGCAGAGCGCCCTCCGCCGGATCGGCCGCGCCCTCCAGGTCGACGGCGAAGACCGCGATGTCCTTCCACAGGCCCATGAACAGCAGGCGCTCGTCGGTGCCGGCCAGCTCCTTGGCCATGTCGGCGCGCAGATAGGCGATCTGGACGCCGCCCGGCTCGTCATCAGCCCCAGGTGCGTCCTCGACCAGGACCTTGCCGTTCCAGACGGCGACGGCCAGGGACTGGGCGTCGTCGAGCTTCTCGGCGATCCAGCTGGCGTCGCCTCGACGCTCGCTGGCGCGGTCCAGCGGATTCCCGGCGAAGATGTTGACGATCTCGGATAGCGGCATGGGCGAATCTGTAGCCCAGCGACGCGGAGTCGTCACCGCCTGCCGTTAAGGCTTTTCGCCCACCGGAAACCCGCCGCCTTTCGTCCGCGATCCACATCTCTACGGCCTGCGACGCTCTGGCTTCTCATTTTGTCGCGTCGCGGACGCCGAAACCGGCGGCCACTTTCGGCTGCGACGCTCTGGGCGCTTGCATATCGGTCGATGAGTCGCGATATACCCCCTCGGAGATCGGCGACGGACGATGGCCTCGCCAATCTGGTCAGGGCCGAGAGGCAGCAGCCACAACGAGATCACCTTCGGGTCGTCTGCCGGTCTCCACCTTATTCCCCGAAATCGTCAGCATCCACGCCAGCGAGCGCGCGCGAGCCTTTTGCCGCGCCGCCCGACGCTCTAGACTGCGCCCATGGCCGACCACGACCTCACGCCCGAATCCGCCCCGCCCTGGGACGAGCCCGCCTTCGAACGCGAAGAGCTCCCCGAGCGCGACGAGAACACGGCCGACATCTTCGGCGAAGCGCCCGCGCCCGCCGCCGCGCCGCCGGCGGCCAGGCCCCTGCCCGAGCCCGAACCGGAAGAACCCGGCGCGGCCTACACCGTGCTGGCCCGAAAGTACCGCCCCCGCACCTTCGAGGACCTGATCGGCCAGGAGGCCATGGTCCGCACGCTGGCCAACGCGTTCAGCACCGGCCGCATCGCCCACGCCTTCATGCTCACCGGCGTCCGCGGGGTCGGCAAGACCACGACCGCCCGCCTGCTGGCCCGCGCGCTGAACTACGAGAGCGACACCGTCCACGGCCCCAGCGTCGACCTGACCACCGAGGGCCGGCACTGCCGGGCGATCATCGAGGGCCGGCACATGGACGTGCTGGAGCTCGACGCCGCCAGCCGCACCAAGGTCGACGAGATGCGCGAACTGCTGGACGGGGTGCGCTACGCCCCGGTCGAGGCGCGCTACAAGGTCTACATCATCGACGAAGTGCACATGCTGTCGACGGCGGCGTTCAACGCCCTGCTGAAGACGCTGGAAGAGCCGCCGCCGCACGCCAAGTTCATCTTCGCCACCACCGAGATCCGCAAGGTTCCGGTGACGATCCTGTCGCGCACCCAGCGCTTCGACCTGCGCCGGATCGAGCCGGACGTGCTGGCCAAGCACTTCGACCGCATCTCGCAGAAGGAAGGGGCGCGGATCGACGCCGACGCCCTGGCCCTGATCGCCCGCGCCGCCGAGGGGTCGGCCCGCGACGGCCTGTCGCTGCTCGACCAGGCCATCGTCCAGACCGAGCGCGGCCAGACGGTCACCGCCGCCGTCGTGCGCGACATGCTGGGCCTGGCCGACCGCAGCCAGACCATCGCCCTCTTCGAACAGGTGATGAGCGGCAAGCCGGGCGAGGCCCTGACCACCTTCCGCCAGCTGTGGGGCTTCGGCGCCGATCCGGTGGTGGTGATGCTCGACCTGCTCGACCACTGCCACGCCTCGTCGGTCGCCAAGGCCCTGGGTCCGGACGCCCTGTCGATGCCCAAGGAGCAGGCCGCGCGCCTGACCTCGGTCGGCGCCCAGACCAGCGCCGGGACCATGGCCCGCCTATGGCAGATGCTGCTGAAGGCCCATGACGAGGTGCGCCGCGCGCCCGACGCCATGGCCGCCGCCGAGATGGCCATCATCCGCCTGTGCTACGCCGCCGACCTTCCGGGTCCGGAGGATGCGCTGAAGGCCCTGCGCGACGGCGGCAATCCGGGTGGTCCCAATGGCCCTGGGGGCGGCGGCGTCGCGGTGGGCGGTGGAGCCGCGCCGGGCGGCGCCGTCTCGGCCGCGCCGCGCGCCATGGCCGCCGTCGGCGCGGCGCCGGCCGCGCCCGTGCTGGCCTCGTTCGACGACGTGCTGAAGCTGATCGCCGAGAAGCGCGACATCGGTCTGCGGCTCGACGTCGAACAGTATGTCCGCCCGATCAGCTTCCGCCCCGGCGCCATCACCTTCGAGGCCGCCCCCGGCGCCCCCGGCAACTTGGCCGGCCGCCTGGTCCGCGCGCTTAAGGAATGGACCGGCCAGCCCTGGCTGATCGCCGCCGAGGGCGGCGGCGGGGCCGAGAGCCTAATGGAGCGCCAGAAACGCGAGGAGCGCGAAGCCCTGGCGGCCATCAAGTCCGACCCGTTCGTGGCCTCGGTGCTCAGCGCCTTCCCGGGCACGGAGATCGTCGAGATCCGCAAGGTCCTCGCCCCCGAGCCCGCGCCGATCGAGCCGGACGAGATCGAGGACTAGCCATCTCCCTTCCCCCTCGATGGGGGAAGGGTCGGGGATGGGGGTGACGCGGCTTTTCAGGATGCGGCTCGGCCGCGCTCGAACCCGCCGGCGCTTCCACCCCCACCCCTGCCCCTCCCCCATCAAGGGGGAGGGAAAGAACCTTTCGAGGAGCAGACCATGAAAGACCTCAGCGGCCTGATGAAGCAGGCCCAGGCCATGCAGCAGAAGCTGGCGGAAGCCCAGGCTCGCGTCGCCGAGATCAACGTCGAGGGCACCTCGGGCGGCGGCATGGTCACCGTCACCCTGGCCGGCTCGGGCGAGCTGACCAAGGTGGTGCTCGACGAGAGCCTGGTCGAGCCGGGCGAAGGCGAGGTCATCGCCGACCTGATCGTCGCCGCCCACGCCGACGCCAAGAAGAAGCTCGACGCCAAGCAGGCCCAGCTGATGCAGGAGGCCGCCGGCCCGATGGCCGGCATGATGGGCGGCTTTCCGGGCATGAAGTTCTAAAGGCTGATGGCCGCCTCCGCCGGACCCGAGATCGAGCGCTTGATCGCCCTGCTGTCGAAGCTGCCGGGCCTTGGACCGCGCTCGGGCCGGCGGGCGGCCCTGGCCCTGCTGAAGAAGCGCGACACCCTGCTGGCGCCGCTGGCTGCCGCCATGGCCGACGCGCAGGCGAAGGTGAAGACCTGTTCGACCTGCGGCTCGCTCGACACCACCAATCCCTGCGCCGTGTGCTCGGACGGGACGCGCGACGTGCGCCTGCTGTGCGTGGTCGAGGAGGTCGGTTCGGTGTGGGCGATGGAGCGCGGCGGCTCGTTCAAGGGCCGCTACCACGTGCTGGGCGGCCTGTTGTCGGCGCTGGACGGGGTCGGGCCCGAGACCCTGCGGGTGAGCGAGCTGCTGGCTCGCGCCTCCAGCGGCGAGGTCGCCGAAGTGATCCTGGCCCTGCCGGCCACGGTCGACGGCCAGACCACCGCCCACTACCTCGCCGACCGCCTGGCCAACACCAATGTGCCGGTGACCATGCTGGCGCGGGGCGTGCCGGTGGGCGGCGACCTCGACTGGCTGGACGATGGGACCATCGCCCAGGCGCTGCGGGCGAGACGGCCGGCCTGAACTCACCTTCTCCCATAGGGAGAAGGAGGGGCCCATGCGCAGCATGGGAGGATGAGGGGTTACACCCTCACCGAATAATCCCGAAAGCCGGAGCGGCGGGTCAGCTTACACACGGCCGACGTCTTACCCCCTCACCCTCCCACGCCTTCGGCGCGGGCCCCTCCCTCTCCCCATGGGAGAGGTTTTTCAGGGATGGGAGAGACTACGGAACGACCACCGCCCGCCGCAGCACCATCCGCTCGCCCGGCTCCAGCGCGATCACATCCGGATAATCGACGTGGAAGAGCGAGCGCTCTACCAGCCGCCCCAGAGCCTCTTGATCGCGGATCAGCACGCGCCCGTCGGCGAGCGCGGGCAACAGCGCCGCCGCCGTCATCGAGACGCTGTAGCCTCGAGCGTCGGCGAACAGGAGGTCGCCGTGGGTGTGCCAGTCGCCGCCGGCGAACCCGATCAGGCCATCGCCCTCCTCGACATCGAAGGCGAGCACCGCGCCTTCACCGAGATCGACTTCCAGTCGCGTCGCCTCTGGGCGGTTGGTCGGAAAGCCCAGGTCGGCGCACAGGCCGGCCAGGGCGTCGAGATCATAGGCCGGCGTCATGGCACGATCACCGCCTTGCCCACCACCCGTCGCTCCGCCAGCAGGTCGAACGCCTCGCGCCAGCGCTCCAGCGGAAGCTGCGCATGCACGTGCGGCCGGATCGTTCCGGCGTCGGCCATGGCCCACACCGCCGCCTGATCCTCGGCCCCGCGCTCGGGGAACTGGCGGCCGTATTCGCCGGCCCGCACGCCCATCACCGAGATCCCCTTGATCAGCGGGATGTTGGCCGAGACGGTCGGGATCCGGCCCGAAGTGAAGCCGATCACCAGCAGGCGCCCGTCGAAGGCCAGGCACCGCAGGCTCTCGTCGAAGACGTCGCCGCCCACGGGATCGTAGACCACGTCCACCCCGCGCCCGCCGGTGATCGCCTTCACGCGGTCGCGGAAGCCTCCAGTGACGTTGACGGTCGCGTCAGCGGCGTAGAGCCGAGCCACCTGCGCCAGCTTGTCGTCGGAGGCCGAGGCCGCGATCACCCGCGCGCCCATGGCCTTGGCCAGGTCCACCGCCGCCAGCCCCACCCCGCCGGCCGCGCCATGGACCAGCACCCATTCGCCGGGTTGCAGGTTCGCCCGCCGCACCAGCGCCACCTGGGCCGTCAGATAGGCTGCGCCGTAGGACGCCGCCTCGCCGAACGACAGCCGCGCGGGCTTGGGCTTCAGGGCCTTGGCGGGAACGACGATGAACTCCGCGAACGCCCCGGTGCGCGCGCCGCCGACCACCGCCGCGCCGATCTCCAGGCCTGAAACGCCCTCGCCCAGTCCAGCGACCTCGCCGGCGAAGTCGAGGCCGGGCGTGAACGGCAGGGGCGGCTTCAATTGGTATTCGCCGCGGGTCATCAGCAGGTCGGGGAAGTTGACGCTGGCGGCCTTGATCCGGACCAGCGCCTCGCCGGGTCCGGGCGCCGGGGTCGGGATCTCACGGATGGCGCAGCCGGCGAAGTCCGGCGCCAGGGCCTCGACGACGAGCGCCTTCACTCTACCTTCCCCCATCGAGGGGGAAGGGCTTCACTTCTCGATCTCCGCCCGCACCAGCGCCGCGATCTCGCGGCAGGCCGCATCGGCCGCCGGCACCGCGCCGGTGAAGGCCGTGAAGCCGTGCGCCAGACTGTCGTAGCAGCGGTAGACGGTCGGCACGCCGGCGGCGATCAGGCGCTTGGCGTAGGCCTCGCCCTGGTCGACCAGGGGGTCGAAGCCAGCGGTGACGACGATGGCCGGCGCCAGGCCCGACAGGTCCTGCGTCTTGTCCGGCGACAGGCGCGGGTCGGCCGGGTCGGCTTCCGGCCCCATGTAGTGGGCCATGAACCACTCCATGATCGGCCGGCTGAGCGGATAACTATCTCCATACGTGGCCATCGACGGCGTCTCGCTGGCGACGTCGACGGCGGGATAGATCAGCAGCTGGAAGGCCGGTTGGGCCTCGCCCGTGCGCTTCATCTCCTGGGCCAGCACGGCCGAGAAATTGCCGCCCATGCTGTCGCCGCCGATCGCCGCCTGGCCCGGCGCCGCGCCGAAGCGGGCGGCGTTGTCGCGGCCCCAGCGGTACGCGGCCAGCACGTCGTCCAGGCCGGCCGGAAAGCGGTGATCCGGGGCCAGGCGATAGTCGACCGACAGCACGGCCGTCTTGGCCACCCGCGCCAGGATCCCGCAGAAGGCGTGGCAGGTTTCCAGGTCCCCGATCACCCCGCCGCCGAAGTGGGCGAAGACGATCAGCGGCGCTGCGCTGTCCTGCTCGGCCGGGCGATAGGCGCGCAGCGGAATCTGCCCGCCGGGACCGTCGATGCTGAGGCTCTCGGTGCGCACGCCCGGCTCGGGCGGACCCGACACCGCCGCCAGGCCCTTGGCGCTGGCCGCTCGGGCTTCTTCCGGGGCCAGGGTGGTCATCGACGGCAGGCCCTGGGCCGCGTGGGCGAAGAACTGGAAGCGCGGATCGAGCGTGCGCCCGCCGCGATAGACCACGCCCCCACCGCTCAGCGCCCGCAGGATAGGGGTCGGCAGCGACAGGATCGTCTTGAGGACCAGCTTCTGGACGTCGGCCATTCGGGGGCTCTTCTCTTTGTGTGGAGGGCGTGGGGAGAGGTTAGGGCCTGGGCAAGGCCGGCAGGCCGCCGAGGATCAGGCCGACCGCGAAGGCGGTGGCGCCCTGCGTGTCCATCGGCCGGCGCTCCAGCATCTTGTCGCCGACCTCGCGGGCCACGGCGATGCAGGCGGCGGTCAGGTAGTCGAGGTCGACGGGCGGGGCGTGCTCGCGCTCCAGCACCCGCTCGAAGGCCTCGCGCACCTCGGCGAAGACGGCGGTGACCTCGGGGGTCGAGCGCACCTGCGGATGGGTCTCGCCGGCCGGGCGGTTGACCCGCCAGGTCTCGTGCTCGGCGGCCAGGAAGTCGAAATAGGCCCGCATGGCCCCGCGCAGGAACGAGGCGAAGTCGGTCGCCTTCTCAAACTCCACGCGCAGCAGCGGCCGGAAGCGCCGCGCGCCGTCGTCGGCGAGGGCGTCGAACACCTCCTCCTTGGACTTGTAGTAGTTGTAGAAGGTGCCCGAGGCCAAACCGGTCAGGCGGATGATGTCGCGCACCGTGGCCCCGTCGTAGCCCAGCTCGCCGAACACCTGGCGGGCCGCGTCGAGGATGGCCTGGCGATTGGCGGTCTTGGTGCGCTCGCGCTTGCCCGGGCGATTGTCCTCGCGCGGCGGCATGGCGGGGAAATAGGCGATGTTCGACATCGATGAGCGCGACTCCCAGCGGCGTCGATGACGCCCCGTCAGGATTTGATCCCCGTTCCGGGCGCGGAGCAAGAGGGTCTGTCGATAAGACCCTCCCCCAGAGGGGGAGGATCTAGTTCCCCGACAGCCCCGATGGTCGGACGAAGCTGGCCGAGCAGCGCACGTTGCAGCGCGACCACTCGCTGGGGCAGCTGTCGTCGTCGGCGTTGGCGCGGCAGAAATAGTAGCTCTTGGCGCAGGCGGCCTTGCAGGCGGGGATGTCGCGCTCGGGCGGCTTGGGCGAGAACAGCGGCGGAAGCGGCGCGGGCGCGGGCGTCTCGGCGGCCGGCGAACCGGTCGAGCGCGCGCTCGTCTGGGCGCTCGTCTGCGCCCCGGCGGGAGAGGCCAGGGCGACGACCAGCAGCAGGGCGGAAAGGGCGCGACGCATGCCCGCGAGTCTAGGGATTGATCCGTCCGAAGGAAACCGCGCCGAGAAGCCGCACCAGCCCCTCGACGAACGGCCGCGCGCCCCTACATTGAGAGCCATGCTCAAGCACGCCGGACGCGCCCTTGCCGCCTTCACCCTGCTCTACGTTTCCTTCGTCGCGGCGGGCGGCGTGATGGCTGGGGTAGGCTCCAAGCCGCCGCGCGGCGCCCAGGTCGATATCGGCGAGGGCCGCACCCTGCGCCTGGTCTGCGAGGGCGAAGCCCGCGCCGATCGCCCGACCGTCTGGCTCGAGGCCGGAGCCTTCGGCTTCGCCGCCGACTGGGGCGCCACCCAGGACGCCCTGGCCGCCGCCGGCTGGCGCGCCTGCGCCTATGACCGCGCCGGCATGGGCTATTCGCCGCCTGGCCCCGCGCCGCGCGACGGCCTGGCCATCGTCACCGACTTCGAGAAGCTGGTCGCCGCCTCGGGTGAGAAGGGTCCGTTCATCCTGGTCGGCCACTCGATGGCCGGCCTGCGCCTGCGCGAATACGCCGGCCGCAATCCCAGCCAGGTGGCGGGCCTCGTCCTGGTCGACGCCGCCACGCCCGAGGCGGCGCAGCTCCCACTGGCCAAGCGCTTCCTCAGCTCGTTCGTGTTCGCCTCGCGGGCGGCGGCGCTGGGGGCCTCGGCGGGGCTCTACAAGCCGCTGGTCTATACCCCCCTGGGCGACAAGATCGGCCTGCCGCCCGACGCCAAGGCCGAGAAGCGCTGGGGCTTCGCCAGCGGCCGCCACAACCGCACCTCGGCCGCCGAGGTCGAGCTGTGGGCCGAAGCCTCGGCCCAGGCCGGCGCCGAGCCGCCCTTCGCGCCCGAATGGCCGGTGGCCGTGGTCACCGCCGGGGCGCGGGTCGGCGACCGCGTGCAATGGAAGGACATGCAGGCCGCCCCGGCCCAGGCCTCCCAGCACGGCTATGTCGACCACGTGGCCGGCGCCAGCCACACCCGCCTGCTCGGCGGCGAATTCGCCGACCACATCGTGCGGGCCGTGGCGTTCGTGGCGGCGGA
This sequence comes from Caulobacter sp. SRI_008, assembly GCF_057586355.1. NCBI lineage: Bacteria > Pseudomonadati > Pseudomonadota > Alphaproteobacteria > Caulobacterales > Caulobacteraceae > Caulobacter > Caulobacter sp. SRI_008. Next base: position 52,942 of record NZ_JBYCZS010000030.1, on the reverse strand, counting down.
ACGGGGCAAGCCGGCCGCGGCGCTGGTGGATGTGACGGCGCCCTGAAAGGGGGAACTGCCGCAAAGCGCACGGGGATAGACGGCGCTCTATCCCCGTCAGCCAACCCCAATCCGCAAAATCCCCGCGAAAGCGGGGACCCAGGTTTTTTCTGAAACCCACGGCGCTCGACGATAAAACGCCTGGGTCCCCGCTTTCGCGGGGATTTTACGGGGAGAGGTTCGAGCCTTTCCTTCTCCCTCCCGGCTGTTTCCCTCTTCAGGGGCGGATCTTTCTCAGCCCCCCAGCTCTTCCGAGCGCTTCACCGCCGCTTCCAGCGCACGCGGCAGCAGATCCCCGAAACCGCCCTCGCCCATCAGCACCGACAGCGCCGCGGCCGTGGTGCCGCCGGGCGAGGTGACTTGGCGGCGCAGTTCGGCCGGCTCCTCGCCGCCCTGGGCCAGCAGGGCCGCCGCGCCGGCGATGGTGGCGCGGGCGAGGCGGGCGCTGTCTTCCAGCGTCAGGCCCTGGCCGGCGCCGGCCGCTTCCAGGGCCTCGATGAAGGCGTAGAGATAGGCCGGGGCCGAACCCGAGACGGCGGTGGCCGCGTGCATCAGCTGCTCGTCGGCCAGCTCGACCGTCGCCGCGACGGGGGCGAACAGCGCCTTGGCGGCGTCCAGGGCTTCGGGCGTGTCGGCGTAGAGGCTGGCCGCGCCCTGGCCGATGGCCACGGCCGTGGTCGGCATCACCCGCGCCACGCGCCGGCCGCCGAAGACCTTGGAAATATCGGCCGCGCGCACCCCGGCGGCGATCGAGACGATGATGGCGTCGGGGGCCAGGTGCGGGACCACGTCCTTGACCGCCTCGCGCCAGATCTGCGGCTTGACCGCCAGCAGCACGACCTTGGCGGCGGCGAGCGCCTCCAGCGGCGGGTTGACGAGCGCGCCGGGGAAGCCCTCGGCGGTCGCCGCCGGGTCGCGGACGATCAGGTCGGTCGTCGCGAAGGCCCCGGTCTTGCGCCAGCCCTCGATCAGGGCGCCGCCCATGCGGCCCGCGCCGAGCAGAAGGATGGGGGTCATGGGCGAAGCTCCCGCGTCACAGTGTGCGCTGGGCGCTTAGCGCGGCTGGGCGGCGGCGTCACCACTGAAATCCCCTCTCCCCTTGCGGGAGAGGGTGGCCTCCGAAGGAGGTCGGGTGAGGGGGCGCGCAAACAGAAACGCCGCGACAGCCGTTCGGCCGGTCGCGGCGTCAGAAGTCTGAGAGACCCCTCATCCGGCGCTTCGCGCCACCTTCTCCCGCAAGGGGAGAAGGAAGCTTACGCCTGACCGACAGTCTCGAACATGCAGGCGGCCATGGCCTGGTCGGGGGTCTTGGCGCCGTGCAGCAGGAAGTCGAAGGCCGGATAGAAGCGGTCGGCGGCTTCGACCGCCGCGTCGATCATCGAGGCGGCCTGGGCCATGGTCGGGCGCTCGCCCGAGGGCAGGGCCAGGGCGTGGCGGAAGACCACCTCGCCGTCATCGGTCCAGACCTCGAAGTGGCCCAGCCAGACGCGCTGGTTGATCATCGACAGCAGCTCGTAGGCGGCCGGGCGTTTGGTCTTGGAGGCGCGCAGGTCCAGCGACAGGCAGAGCTGCAGGCAATCAGCCTCGGGCCGCCAGGCGAACCACAGCTCGTAATCCTTCCAGTCGCCGGTCAGGGCGAAGGCGAGATCGCCGTCTTCCGTCCGGTCGAAGGTCAGGTTTTCCGCCGCCAGCACGTGCTCGACCACCTCGAGGGGATCCAGCGCCAGCAGGACGTCGTCGTCGGGTTGGGTGTCCATCAGAACCTTTGGCCCCCAGGGGCGATGACGGGCGTGGGACCCGCCGGGTGTCGCCCACGAGAATGGAGTCTAAGCTGCTTCGCGCGTTTCGCCACAACAGCGTTCACGCTCCAAGCGAGCAAAAAGCGTGCTTATTCGCCCTTCCCGGAAGTACCGTCCGCCTTCGGAGCGGCCTTCTTCGTGGCTTTCGGGGCGGGCTTGGCGGGTTCGGCGGCGGCCTTTTCGGCCTTCAGGGCGGCCACTTCGGCTTGCAGGGCCGCGACCTGGGCCTTCAGGACCTCAAGGTCGTCGCGACGCACCAGATCCAGTTCGGCCGCCCAGCGGTCAGCCTGCGAGCGGAAGGCGGTCTTGGCTTCGTCGCCCGCGGTCTGGGCGATGCCCATGGCGGCCTGGGTGAACTTGGCGAACTCGTCGAGGAAAGGGTTCTGGCTGTGCATCGTCGTTCCGGATGGGCGCAAATCGCCTGACGTCCTTTATATGGTGAGCAGGGGATGAAAGCGAACCGCTAACCGGTTATCCCTGCGACCAACTGTCCCGATCGGAGCCGCGCGGCGTGATCTTTCCGGAATTCGACCCCGTCCTGATCCACCTCGGCCCGCTGGCGATCCGCTGGTACGCCCTGGCCTATGTGGCCGGCATCCTGCTGGGCTGGCAGTACGCCGTGCGCCTGGTGAAGACCTCTCGCCTGTGGGGCGGCCGCACGCCCACCGCCACGCCCGAGCAGATCGACGACCTGGTGCTGTGGATCACGCTGGGCATCATCCTGGGCGGTCGCCTGGGCTACGTGCTGTTCTACAGCCCCTCGCTGATCTGGACCAAGCCGCTGGAGATACTGCAGGTCTGGAACGGCGGCATGAGCTTCCACGGCGGGTTCCTGGGCGTCTGCGCGGCGGTGATCCTGTTCGCCCGCCGCAACAAGATCGACCTGCTCAAGCTCGGCGATCTGGTGGCGCCGGTCGCGCCGCTGGGCCTGCTGTTCGGCCGCCTGGCCAATTTCGTGAACGGCGAGCTATGGGGCCGGGTCACCGACGTTCCGTGGGGCGTGGTGTTCTGCAACGCCCGCATCCGCGCCCTGGAAGGCGGCGCCTGCGTGGCCGGCGACCTGCCGCGCCATCCCAGCCAGCTCTACGAGGCGGCGCTGGAAGGCCTGGTCCTTTTCGTGGTCCTGCGCCTGGCCACCCACCGCTTCGCCTTCCTGCAACGCCGGGGCGGGCTCGTGGGCCTGTTCATGCTCTGCTACGGCCTGTTCCGCGCCAGCCTCGAGAACGTGCGCCAGCCCGACGCCTTCATGCCTAACTTCCCGCTGGGCCTGACCATGGGCATGCTGCTGTCGACCCCGATGCTGCTGATCGGCGCCTGGCTGGTCTGGCGGGCGCTGAAGGAGCCTGTCGCCTCGGTCGCCCAAGAGTCGACCAGTGGGGAGCCGGCCGCGTCTTGATCCCCGAACGACCCGCGCTGCTCGACCGCCTGAAGGCCCAGATCGCCCAGGACGGGCCGATCAGCGTTCCCGAATACTTCACCCGCTGCCTGCACGACCCCCGCGACGGCTACTACGCCAACCGGCCCGCCCTGGGTCCTGAGGGCGACTTCGTCACCGCCCCCGGCGTCAGCCAGATGTTCGGCGAGCTGGTCGGCCTGTGGCTGATGGAGACCTGGGACCGCCTGGGCCGCCCCGCGCCGTTCCGCCTGGTCGAGATGGGTCCCGGCGACGGGACGCTGATGAGCGACATCCTGCGCGCCGCCCGCCTGCTGCCGCCGTTCCTGGAGGCCGCCGACCTGTGGCTGGTCGAGGTCTCGCCGGTGCTGCGCGCGGCGCAGGAGGCCAAGCTGGCCGGCGCATCGGTGCGCTGGGCCGGGCGGCTGGAAGAGGTTCCGGCCGACGCCCCGCTGCTGCTGGTCGCCAACGAGCTTTTGGACTGCCTGCCGGCGCGTCAGTTCGTGAAGACCGCCGAGGGCTGGGCCGAACGGGTCGTGGGCCTGGGCGAGGACGGGGAACTGGCGTTCGGGCTGCGCAAACTAAATCCTCCCCCCTTGGGGGAGGTGGCCCGAAGGGCCGGAGGGGGGGCGTTTTCAACCACCGCCGAGCCTAGGCTTCTTCCCCCTCCGTCGACTTCGTCGACACCTCCCCCAGGGGGGGAGGATCTTCCGCCAGGCGCCATCCTCGAATCCTCGCCCGCCCAGGCCGCCCTGGGCTCGGAGATCGGCCACCGCCTGGCCCGCGACGGCGGCGCGGCGTTGCTGATCGACTACGGCCGCGCCACGCCCGAGCCGGGCGACACCCTGCAGGCCCTGCGCGCCCACAGGAAGGAAGGCCCGCTGGACAATCCCGGCCAGGCAGACCTGACCGTCTGGGCCGACTTCCCGTCGGTGCTGGACGCCGCCCGCCAGGCCGGGGCCAAGGCCCCGCCGGTGATCACCCAGGGCGCGTTCCTGCGCGCGCTCGGCATCGAGGCCCGCGCCCAGGCGCTGGCGGCCGCGCGGCCCGATCGCGCCGACATGATCGCAAGACAGCTTGATCGCCTGACCGGAGCGGCGCAGATGGGCGATCTCTTCAAGGTCGCGTGCCTGAGCGCGCCGGGGCTGGCCGCCCCGCTCTTCGAGGACGAGGCATGACGCAAGCTCACATTCCCACCGTCCAGTCGTCGCTGCTGGCGACCGTGCCCGGCCTGCGCCACGCCTTCTTCACCCGCAACGGCGGCGTCTCGCAGGGTCTCTACGACAGCCTCAACGTCGGCCGCGGCAGCCAGGACGAGCCGGCCGACGTGATCGAGAACCGCGCCCGCGCAGCCGGCTGGTTCGGCGTCGACCGCGAAGACCTCAACACCTGCTTCCAGATCCACTCGACCATCGCCATCGTCGCCGACGGCTCGTGGGGCGACGCGCGGCCACAGGGCGACGCCGTGGTCAGCAAGACGCCGGGCGTGGTCTGCGGCGCCCTGCACGCCGACTGCGCCCCGGTGCTGATCGTCGATCCCGAGGCCCGCATCGTGGCCGCCGCCCACGCCGGCTGGCGCGGGGCGCTGGACGGGGTGGTGCAGGCCGCCGTCGACTCCATGGTCGAGCTGGGCGCCCGCCCCGAACGCATGGTCGCCGCCGTCGGCCCCTGCATCGGCCCGGACTCCTACGAAGTGGGCCTGGAGTTCCTGCACCGCTTCGAGGCCGATTGCCCCGGTTCCAAACGCTTCTTCAAGCCGGGCAAGGCCGACGACAAGCGGATGTTCGACCTGCCGTCCTTCGTGCTCGACCGCATCGAGACCGCCGGCATCGAGCAGCGCGAATGGATCGGCCGCGACACCTGCGCCGAAGGCGACCACTTCTTCTCCAACCGCCGCGCGGTGCTGAACGGCCAGAAGGATTACGGCCGCCTGCTTTCGGCGATCATGCTGGAAGCCTGATCCCTCTCCCCTTGCGGGAGAGGGTGGCCTCCCGGAGGGAGGTCGGGTGAGGGGTCGAAAGCCCTGTCCGCGGCTGTGGCGGAGCGACCGGGTGCGACATCAAGGATTTGAGAGACCCCTCATCCGTCGTCCTTCGGACGACACCTTCTCCCGCAAGGGGAGAAGGACGGGGGTGTGCGGCCTGAACGACACGAAATGGTCATGAAGCACAACCAGCGGGCTTAAGCGGGTTGCCCCGGGGCGGATCGCTGCTAGAAGGCCCGGCAACGGCGTCCCCCCACCGAGAATCCAAAATGAAGCTGCTGTCCGGCAACTCCAACCGTCCGCTGGCCCAGGCCATCGCGGAGTACCTCGACATGCCGCTGACCCGCGCCCAGGTGCGCCGGTTCGCCGACCTCGAGGTGTTCGTCACGATCGACGAGAACGTCCGCGGCGAGGACGTCTTCGTGATCCAGTCGACCAGCTACCCGGCCAACGACAATCTGATGGAACTGCTGATCTGCATCGACGCCCTGAAGCGGGCTTCGGGCAAGCGGATCACCGCGGTGCTGCCCTACTTCGGCTACGCCCGTCAGGACCGCAAGACCGGCGGCCGCACGCCGATCTCGGCCAAGCTGGTCGCCAACCTGATCACCCGCTCGGGCGCCGACCGCGTGCTGACGATGGATCTGCACGCCGGCCAGATCCAGGGCTTCTTCGACATCCCGACCGACAACCTGCTGCCCTCGCGCCTGCTGGCCGACGACATCATCAAGAACTACCCGCTGGGCGACGACCTGATGGTCGTCTCGCCGGACGTCGGCGGCGTGGTCCGCGCCCGCGCCCTGGCCAAGCGCCTGGACGACGCCGACCTCGCCATCGTCGACAAGCGCCGCTCGGGTCCGGGCCAGTCGGAAGTGATGAACATCATCGGCGACGTCGCCGGCCGCCGCTGCATCCTGTTCGACGACATCGCCGACTCGGCCGGCACCCTGTGCAACGCCGCCGCCGCCCTGATCGCCAACGGCGCGACCTCGGTCAGCGCCTATGTGACCCACGGCGTGCTGTCGGGCGCGGCCGCCGACCGCGTGGCCAATTCGGTCCTGACCGAGCTGGTGGTCACCGACTCGATCGAGGCCTCGGACACCACCAAGGCCTGCCCGAAGATCCGCTACGTCTCGTGCGCCCCGCTGATCGGCGAGGCCATCCGCCGGATCGCCAACGAAGAGTCGGTGTCGAAGCTGTTCGACTGATCGGCTTTCCGGTTCTCTCAAACCGTAAAACCCCCGCGAAAGCGGGGGCCCAGGCTTTTTCTGAAACCCAAGGCGCTCGACGATAAAACGCCTGGGTCCCCGCTTTCGCGGGGATTTTACGGGGGTGAGGCGGCCCGAGCCGTTAACCCCCAAGCCTCTCCGCCACATCGGCGCCACATTTTCCGTCGGGAAAATATCCAACGGAATCCGCGCTCTCGCGGAAATCGCGACACAGCCCCGCTTGTCAAAGTCTGGTTAACGGACTGACTGTCACAATGTCGCCCGCCGGCGATGTTAAGCCGGCTCCATCTACACGGGGATGTCGTCAGCATGCTTTCCAACCTGCGTCCGCGCGCCGCTCTGACGGCGGTCGCGATCGCCGCGGCCACCGTCCTGGCCAGCTGCAGCACCCCGCCGCCTCCCCCGCCGCCGCCCGTCGTCCAGGCCCCGCCGGCCCCGCCGCCGATCACCCTGTCGAACAAGGTGGTCGAGCGCGCCAGCGCTTTCCGCGGCTACATGCAGCGCGCCGGCTCCATCACGCCCGACTTCCAGAACGGCGACCAGATCCAGGCCTCGCTGAAGGTCGGCGTCGGCTACGAGCAGAAGCACTTCCTCAGCGGCGCCATGTCGTACGGCGCGGTGCTGGCCCTGCAGGACCCGACCTTCGTGGCCTCGGTGCGCGCCTTCGCCGCCGATCCGGCCCAGCGCCAGCAGGTGATCAACCAGCTGATCGCCGACCCGGCCTACGCCGTCGGCTTCAAGGGCAGCGACACCGCCGCCGCCCGCATCATCGACACCCTCGGCGCCGACGGCCTCAAGGTCTACGAGGCCGGCAAGAAGGTGAAGCAGGCCGCCTACGACGTGCAGCGCGCGACCTGGTCGAAGGCCGCCGTGACCGACCGCGACGGCCGCCTGGCCTACGCCAAGTCGGCCTCGGCCACCCCGGCCCTGGCCGACACCGCCGACGTGGCCCAGCTGCAGCAGGCCTCGCTGGCCACCGTCAGCGCCCCGCCCGCCGCCGCCCCGGCCGCCAGCCCAGCCGCCAGCCCAGCCCCCAGCATCGACGCGGCCCTGGCCTCGACCGTCCCGGCCGGCCCGCGCTCGGCTCCGCCGCCCTATCGCCCGCTGGTCATCCGCAGCCTGGCCGTGGCCGCACTCGCGGCCTTGGGCGCCGCCGGCGACGAGAACCTGCCGACCATCGAGGCCATCATGGCCGAGCCCAGCGCCGGCTCGTGCCTGAACATGGCCAAGCTGAACCTCTATCAGTGCCTGGCCGTGTCCAAGCCGCACTACGAGGACATCTTCTGCCTTGGCCAGCACATCATGATCGACACCGGCGCCTGCGTGATCAAGGCCTCGGGCGCGCCGATGCCGGTCGAGCCGCTGCCGCCCCCGCCGCCGGAAAAGCCGACCGCCAAGAAGAAGCCCGCCGCCAAGCCCGCGGCCGCCAAGAAGAAGAAGGCCTGATCCTTCAGACCATTCTCGCCTGAACCAGAGGGCCGCCGGATTGCACCGGCGGCCCTCTTCGTGTATTGGGCGCCCTCCTGAAAACGTCGACCGAGCGGGGCAATCTGGTCCTGTGCGGCGATTTCGCATTTCGAGGGCATGGGCCCTCAAGAGAGAACTGACATGGCCGAGATCATCCTGAACGTTGAAATCCGCGACCGCGCCGGCACCGGCGGCGCTCGTGAAACCCGCCGCGCCGGCCTGGTCCCGGGCGTGCTGTACGGCGGCGACAAGGATCCCGTGAACGTCGCGGTGAAGGTCAACGAATTCCGCAAGGCGCTCTACACCGGCAAGCTGCTCGGCCACCTGGTCACGCTGCAGCACGGCGAAGACAAGCAATCGGTCATCGCCAAGGCCGTGCAATTCCACCCGGTCACCGACGAGCCGGTCCACTTCGACCTGTACCGCGTCAGCGAGCACCAGCTGATCAAGATCGAAGTGCCGGTGCACTTCAAGAACCACGAAACCTCGGTCGGCCTGAAGAAGGGCGGCTCGCTGGAAGTCATCCGTCACACCGTCGAGCTGGCCTGCCCGGCCGACCAGATCCCGGAAGAGCTGATCATCGACCTGGCCGACCACGACATCGGCGACACCATCCGCATCTCGGAAGTGAAGCTGCCGGAAGGCGTGAAGCCGGCCGTGGACCGCGACTTCGTGATCGCCACCCTGAAGGCCTCGGCCTCGGCCCAGTCGGGCGCCGGCGACACCACCGTCGAAGGCTGATCCCGGCTCGGTCTTCCGACCGAACTGATCTAGATGACGGGCGGGCCTTCGGGTCCGCCCGTTTTCGTATCTATACGTGAGCTCCCAGCGATGCTGATCCTCGCCGGCCTCGGCAATCCCGAGCCCAAGTACGAGAAGAACCGCCACAACGTCGGCTTCATGGCCGTCGACGCCCTGGCCCGGAAGTGGGGCACGGCGCCCTGGCGCGCGCGCTTCCAGGGGCTGGCCTGCGAGGGCCAGGTCGACACCCCGAACGGGCCGGTCAAGCTGCTGCTGCTCAAGCCCAAGACCTATTACAACGAGAGCGGCCGCGCCGTGGGCGAGGCCATGAAGTTCTTCAAGCTGAAGCCGGCCGACGTCATCGCTTTCCACGACGAGATCGACATGGCCCCGGGCCGCTTCCGGATGAAGGCCGGCGGCGGGGCTGCCGGCAACAACGGCATCCGCTCGATCACCAGCCAGATCGGCGACGCCTTCCGCCGCGGCCGCATCGGGGTGGGCCATCCGGGCGACAAGGACATGGTCATGCACTACGTGCTGGGCGACTTCCACAAGGTCGAGCACCAGTGGCTGGACCCGCTGCTCGACGCCCTCTGCGACGCTCTGCCCTTCGCCGCCGCCGGCGACGACGAGCGCTACCAGGCCGAGGTGCTGCGCCTGGCCCCGTCGCCCAAGGCCGACCCGAAGAAGCCGCGGCCGTAAAATCCCTCTCTCTTTGAGAGAGGGCGGGGCCCACGCCGAAGGCGTGGGAGGATGAGAGGTTTCACTGCTTGCCGGAAAACCTCGGCGCGTTCCGCGTCCAACCTATGCCGTCATCCCGGCCGCAGCGAAGCGGAGAGCCGGGACCCAGGGGCCGACGCAGTGCAGTGGCCCCTGGGTCCCGGATAAGCCCTGCGGGCTTTCCGGGATGACGAGATTTTGGCTTTGTTTGAAGCCCTACTCCGATGGTGAGAGGGTGAAACCTCTCACCCTCCCACCGCCTACGGCGGCGGGCCCCTCCCTCTCTCTATGAGAGAGGGGCTCTTGTTCTAGAACCGGTACTGCAGCCCCAGGTTAAACTGCCGGCCGGTGTGGGTGTAGACGAAGGTGCTGTCGCGGTCGGAGTCGATGAACTGCCGATTGAAGCGATCGAAGATGTTCAGCCCTTCCAGCGACAGCTTGAACTTGTCGTTGATCTGGTAGGACGCGGCCATGTCGAAGGTCAGGTTGGCGTCGTAGCCCTCGACGTCCTGGTAGGGGTTGTTGGCCGGCAGGGCGACGATCGACTTGTCGCGGTACGACGCCGACAGGCGGGCGCTGAACTTGTCGTCCTCGTAGTAGATCGTGGCGTTGTAGGCGTTCTTCGACAGGCCGACGAGGTCGTTGGTGGTGACGCTGCCGTCGGCCAGGAAGTAGTCGATGGTCGAGTCGACATAGGTGTAGTTCACCAGCGCGCCGGTATGGCGCAGCAGGCCCGGCAGGAAGGTGAAGGCCTGCTGGTAGTTGATCTCGAAGCCCTTCAGCGGCCCGCCGGGCGTGTTCACCGGGCGGGTGACCGTGAACAGGGTGTTGTCCGGATCGAGCTGCGAGGTTCCCAGCAGGCTCAGCGGCAGGCCCGTCTGGCGGAAGCTCATCTGCTGCGACTGGTTCTGCACGTAGGTGGCGATGTCTTTGTAGAAGAAGCCCACGCTCAGCACCGAGCCTTGCGAGAAGTACCACTCGCCGCCCAGGTCGAAGGTGGTCGCGCGGATCGGATCCAGGTCCGGGTTGCCCGAGGTGATCGACGGCGTGCCGGTCAGGTTCAGGCTGCCGCCGGGCGACAGGAAGGTCAGGTCGGGCCGCGACACGACCTTGGCGGCCGAGAAGCGCAGCACCAGGTCGTCGCGCAGGTCGAAGGCCACGTTCAGGGCCGGCAGCACGTCGAGATAGTCGTTCTCGGCGGTCACCCGGGTCGAGCCGATCTGGTAGCCGCGCGCCCACAGCTCGGTCTTGGCGATGCGGAAGCCGATGTCGCCGCGCACCGGCAGGCCGCCGATCTCGGTCTTCAGGTCGGCCTGCAGATAGCCGGAGGAGACCTTCTCCTCCACGCGTCGGATGCCGCCCGTGTTGGGGATCAGGGCGTACATGCCGGTCTTGCTGTAGAGGTTCTGGTCGGCGACGAACTTGTCGTAGTCGATGGTCGCCCAGCTGCTGGGGAACACGCCGCTCTTGATGCCGTGGCCGCCGAAGCCCTCGACCACCTTGGTCACGGCCTGCAACTGGGCCGTGGTCAGGTTGGGCACCAGGAAGTTGTTCGAGCGCTGGAAGGCCGAGGTGTCGAACGAGAACTCGTGGAAGTGGCCGCCGAACTTGATGGTCAGGTCGTCGTCGACCCGCCAGGCGAGGTTCGCCTCGGCGGTCTTGTAGATGTTGGTGGTGAAGATCTGCGACAGCCGCACCTCGGCGTTGCCCGTGCCGAAGGTGTAGAGGCTGGCGTCGGCGACGTTGAAGCCGTGGGTGATGGTCGGCTGGTCGCGATCCTCGCGGAAGTCGACGGTCATGCTCGTGTTCGGACGCTGGAACATGATCGTCGTGGTGATCGGCTGGTCGTAGTCCGACTTCGAGTAGCCGATCAGGCCAGTGAGCGTGATGCTGTCGGTCAGCTCGTGCTTGCCGGTGAAGGTGTACTGCTGGAAGACGTTCTGGAACTCGTCGTGCTGGGTGTCGGAGCGCACGTCGACGCCGTCGAAGCGGCCATAGGCCACGTCGTAGACCGTCTTGCCGAAATTGATCCCGGCGGTGCTGCTGGTCCCGGCGTTGCGCAGGATCAGCTCGCGGATGGCCGTCTGCGGCTTGCCGTTCTGGCTGATGGCGCGGGCGAAGGAGAAGCCTTCCAGCCAGTTCTCCTCACGCACCACGTCGTACTTCGAATAGAGGGCGTTGAAGCCGAACGAGGTGCGGTCGTTGGGCTTCCATTGCAGGGCCAGGGTGGCGCCGGTGCGCTCCTGGTCGTGGTGGAAGCGGCCGTAGCGCGGCAGGCGCGGGAAGAAGACGGTGGTCTGGTTGCCCAGGTCGTAGAGGGTGTCGTTGGCCGCCGGGCGCGCCACGCCGGTGGCGCAGTTCAGGGCGTCGGCGCCGGTGGCCGGGTCGGTGGCCGGGTTCTGCGCCGTGCGGCCCACGGGCGTGCAGAAGCCGCCGTCGATCGTCGCCGGGTTCCAGCCGCCCGAGCCCCACTGGTCCTCGAGGAACTTGCGCTTGCTGAAGGCCAGCGAGGCCTGGGCGCCGAACTCGCCCCAGGCGGTGTCCCAGCGGTCGCCGGCCACGGCGGTGAACTTCTTGTCCATCTTCTCGGACAGGTCGTTGTAGCCGAGCGATCCGCCCAGCACGAGGGTGCGGCCCTTCTGGTCGAGCGGCTTGGCGATGTCGAGGTCGACCGTGGCGCCCAGCGAGCCCTCGATCACCTCGGCCTGGGCCGACTTGCGCACCGTGATGCCGCTGAACAGCTCCGAGGCGAAGGTGTTGAAGTCGAAGCCGCGGCCCAGGTTCGCGCCCCGGTCGCTGGTGGTGGCGCCGCTGGTCGACTGGGCCTCCATGCCGTTGATGCGCACGCGGGTGAAGCTGGGCGGCAGGCCGCGCACGGTGATCGTGCGGCCCTCGCCCGCCACGCGCGTGATCGACACGCCGGGCACCCGCTGGATCGACTCGGCGAGGTTGGCGTCGGGGAAGTCGGCGATGTCCTCGGCCTTGATGGCGTCGACCACGCCCGAGGACTGGCGCTTGACGGAGAGCGCGCTGCGCAGGCTTTCGCGGAAGCCGGTGACGATCACCTCCTCGACGGCGTTCTCGGTGGTCTCGCCGGCGGGCGGGGCGGCCGTCTGGGCCTGAGCGTTCACCGCTCCCAGGGCCGCGACCGCCAGGACGGCGATGGACACGCCCGCACGCAGGTTACGCAAGGATGATGACGACATAGGTCCCTCCTGACGGCGGCGCCGCTCGGCGGCCCGCCTTATGTTTCCAACCCAAAGCGCCGGTTTTCCCGGTCTGCTTATGTCAGCGGAGAGCAAATCCCATATTTTGGGATAACGTCTCGCAATATAGGGAGAATACTGTGACAAGACTGAAGCACAAGTCCCCGCCTGCCGGTTAGTCCCCAGATTGCCCATCAAGCGGCAGCGCACCCCCGCGCGTCCTGGACGGCCCATCCCGCGGATTGACGCGGCGGCCCTCGCGCCACACATAGCCGGGACGTCCTGGAGCCTTTCGATGATCCCGCTTTTTGGCCTGTCGCTGATCTTCTCGATCGCCCTCTGTGTTCACGTCGTGCGCTCGGGCCAGGCCATGTACTGGCTGCTGATCATCCTGATGTTCCAGCCGCTGGGCGGGATCGTCTATCTGCTGGCCATCGTCGCGCCGGAGTTCATGGGCGGGACCAGGGCCCAGCAGATGAAGGCCGCCGCCCGCCAGGCGCTGGACCCGCAGCGCGAATACCGCGAGGCCAGCCGCGACGCCGAGGACGCGCCGACCGTCACCAACCTTTCGCGCCTGGCCGCCGCCGCCACGAGCCTGGGCAAGCACGAGGAAGCCGAGCGGATCTACGCCCAGGCCCTGCACGGCCACTATGCCGACGATCCGGCCCTGATGCTGGCCCGCGCCAACAGCCTGATCGAGCTTGGCCGCGCCGCCGAGGCCCTGCCGCTGCTGGAGGCCCTGGGCGAGCAGGGCGTCAAGAGCCGCACCCCGCAGACCGCCCTGGCCCTGGGCCGCGCCCAGGCCGCCCTGGGCCGCACCGAGGAAGCCGACGTCTCCCTGCGCTGGGCCGCCGCCCACCTGCCGGGCTTCGAGGGCATGGCGCGCTACGCCGTGTTCCTGGGCCAGAGCGGCCGCAAGGCCGAGGCCCGCGAAGCCCTGGCCGAACTCGACAAGCGCCTGTCCAAGACGCATCCGAGGTTCCGGAAAGAGGCCAAGGGCTGGCGCGAGATGGCGGCGGCGGCGGCGGGCTGACCCCTCTCCCCTTGCGGGAGAGGGTGACCCGCGAAGCGGGTCGGAGGGGGACGGTTTTCAGCTTCCGCTGGCTTCACTCCTCCCCCGTGAAACGGGGGAGGTGGCGCGCTGCGGATACGCAGCGTGACGGAGGGGGCGAGGGACAGAGCGCCGAGCCCAGTCACGCCCCCTCCACCGCTTCGCGGTCCCCCTCCCCCGTTTCACGGGGGAGGAGCCAGGATCAGCGGACTTTCTCGATCAGCGCCTTGGCCCCGTGGGGCGCGTTCACCTTGCCCTCATGGATTATGAAGGCGAAGACGTCGCGCTTGTCGGCGGCCGACGCCGCGTCCTTGTCGATGCGCGGCAGGTCGCCGGGACGCTCGCCCCGCGACCAGGTCTTCAGGCGATCGGCCCAGTCATCCAGCTCCGGCTCGGGATAGGCCGTGGCCACCTCGTCCGATCCCGTCTGCAGGCGGGCATAGACGAAGTCGGCCGTCTCGTCGGCGAACTCCGGATAGTCGAAGTGCTTGGCGTAGACGCCGGCCACGCCGTGCGCCCTCAGGAGCGCCGGGAAGGCCGGGGTCATGAAGGTGTCGTTGCGCACCTCCACGGCGTGGCGCAGGCGCACGCCGTCCTTCTCCTTGGGCAGCAGAGCGAGGAACGCCCCGAAATCGGCCTCGTCGAACTTCTTGGTCGGCATGAACTGCCAGAGGATCGGCCCCAGCTTGTCGCCCAGCTCGGTCAGACCCTGGTCGAGGAACTTGCCGACCGACTCACCGCCTTCGGCCAGCACCTTGCGGTTGGTGGTGAAGCGCGAGGCCTTCACCGCGAACACGAAGTCGTCGGGCGTCTCGTCGCGCCACTTGCGCCAGCTGTCGGGCTTGAAGCTGGAATAGTAGGTGCCGTTGATCTCGATCGCCGTCAGCTGGCGGCTGGCATAGGCCAGTTCGTCCTTCTGCTTCAGGTCGGAGGGATAGAAGTGGCCGCGCCAGGGCTCGAAGGTCCAGCCGCCGATGCCGATGCGGATGTCGCCACTCATGCGCGTTCCCCTCTTGTTCCGGACGCGAAACCTAGGCGAGCTTCCGGCCCTCGTCGAGAGGGCAAACAGGACCCCAGACAAAACAAAACCCGCGCCGGTCGCCCGGCGCGGGTTTCGTCTGTTTTCGGGTGCGTGGAACGCGGAGGCGCGAAGATCCGCGCCTCGACGGCGCTCTTAACGCGTAGCCTTCTTCGGCATCGGCAGCAGGCCTTCGCGCTGAGCGCGCTTGCGGGCCAGCTTGCGAGCGCGACGGACAGCTTCGGCCTTTTGACGGGCGCGCTTTTCCGAGGGCTTTTCATAATGCACGTGACGCTTCATCTCGCGGAACGAGCCTTCGCGTTGCATCTTCTTCTTCAGGGCCTTGAGGGCCTGATCGACGTTGTTGTCGCGGACGAAAATCTGGACCAGGGGTGACTCTCCATTCGACGGCCCGACCAATTTCCCAAGTCCCTCTTGAGGGGCCGGGCGGGCGAATAAAAACCTTACGCCCTGGAAGGGGTGCTTCCGGGCGACGAGGGGCGGCAGATAGCAGAGGCGAGGGCGCGTGTCCATGCGCGACGAGCGCTAAACACCGGTGTAGACTCGGATTCATGAGCGACGCCGCGACCAAAGCCACGCAGGACTGGGCCGACAAGGCCGAACAGAAGGTGCTGGACGAGGCCCTGCGCCTGTCGCCGCGCCTTGGCTGGAACGCGGCCCTGGCCCGCGCAGCCGCCGCGGCGGCCGGTTTGTCGCCCGGCGAGACCGATCTTCTGCTGCCCCAGGGCCCTCGGGATCTTGCCGCCCTGCTGGCCCGCCGGCACGACGCCCAGGCCATGGCGACGCTGGGAAAGCTCGATCCGGCGGCGCTGAAGATTCGCCAGAAGATTCGCGAGGGCGTCATCGCCCGCATCGACGCGGCCGCCCGGGACAGCGAAGCCGTCCGCCGCTGGGCCGCCTTCCTGGCCTTCCCGACCAATCTGCCGCTGGCGCTCACCTTATTGTGGGAAAGCGCCGACCAGCTGTGGCGCTGGGCCGGCGACACGGCCACCGACGAGAACCACTATTCCAAGCGCGCCATCCTGTCGGGGATCCTGGTCTCGACCCTGGCGGTCGACCTGGCCTCGGGCCGCGACTCGGCGCTCAGGCACCTGGACGCCCGCATCGACGGCGTCATGGCCTTCGAGAAGTGGAAGGCCGGCGTGAAGGCGCCGAACCTGGCGGCGGAGTTCCTGACCGCCCTGGCCAAGATGCGCTACGCGCGGAGCTAACCCCTCTCCCCTTGCGGGAGAGGGTGGCCCGCGAAGCGGGTCGGGTGAGGGGTCGATAGCCCTGTCCGCCGCGACAAGCCGATCGTCCGGGCGGAGGCGGGATCAGTCTGAGAGACCCCTCATCCGTCGGCTTCGCCGACACCTTCTCCCGCAAGGGGAGAAGGATCTAGCCGCCCAGCGCCCGCTCCACGGCCGCCAGGGCGTGCAGGGTCGTGGTGTCGAACACCGGGACCGGGCTGTCGCCCTCCCCGACCAGCAGCATGATCTCGGTGCAGCCCAGGATGATCCCCTCGGCGCCGGCTGCGACCAGCCGGGCGATGACCTGGCGATAAGCCTGGCGGGCCTCCTCGCGCACCACGCCGGCCACCAGCTCCTCGTAGATCACCCGGTGGACCAGGGCGCGGTCCTGCGCCTCCGGGACCAGCACCTCAAGCCCGAACCGCTCCTCGAGCCGTCCGCGATAGAAGGCGTGCTCCATGGTGAAGGCCGTGCCCAGCAGGCCGACCTTGCGCAGCCCCGCCGCCTGGGTGGCCGCGCCGGTCGGGTCGGCGATGTGCAGCAGCGGCAGGTCGACGGCGGCCTGAAGCTCGCCGGCCAGGCGGTGCATGGTGTTGGTGCAGAGGACTAGAAAGTCGGCCCCGCCCCGCTCCAGCGCCTTGCCGGCCTCGACCAGCCGCTCGGCCAGTTCGCTCCAGCGGCCGGCGTGCTGCAGGGCCTCGATCTCGGAGAAGTCGAACGACCACAGCAGGCACTGGGCGGACGCCGTCGGCCCGCGCCGCGCCCGCACCGCCTCGTTGATCAGTCGATAATAGTGCGCCGAGCTTTCCCAGCTCATGCCGCCGATCAGGCCGATGGTTTGGGTCATGGGATCTCGCTAGGGCTGGGCGGATCCAATGCAGCGAAAACCTCGTCCTTCGACAAGCTCAGGATGAGGTTTTCGGTTCAGCCGTCTTCGCATTCGTCCTCATCCTGAGCCTGTCGAAGCATGCCCTAGGGCGGGCCGCGCCAAGGCGCGTCCCGAGGGGATAAGGACGCCCCCGTCACCCCTCCAGAGGCCGCAGGCGGTTCACATGGCCCATCTTGCGCCCCGGCCGGGCCTCGCCCTTGCCGTAGAGGTGGATGCGGGTCTCGGGCTCGGCGGCCAGCTTCTTCCAGGCGTCGACCTCGGGACCGAGCAGGTTGGTCATCTCCACCCGGGCCAGCGGCGCGGTCGGGCCCAAGGGCCAGCCGGCGACAGCGCGGATGTGCTGCTCGAACTGATCGACCTCGCAGCCGTCCTGGGTCCAGTGGCCGGTGTTGTGCACCCGCGGGGCGAACTCGTTGACCAGCAGCTTGCCGCCGGCCAGTTCGAACAGCTCGACCCCGATCACGCCCACATAGTCGAGGGCGGTGAGGATCTTGGCGGCGATGGCCTCGGCCTGGTCGCGCTCGGCCGGGGTGACCTTGGCCGGGGCGATCGTGCGGCGCAGGACGCCGCTCTCGTGGTGATTGTCCGACAGCGGATAGCAGACGATCTCGCCGTTGCGGCCGCGGGCGGCGATCACCGACAGCTCGCGGCCGAAATCGGCCGGGGCCTCGAGGATGGCCGGCTGGCGGCCGATCTTCTCGAAGGCGGCGACGGCGTCGCCCGGACGCTGGATCCAGGCCTGACCCTTGCCGTCATAGCCCTCGCGACGGGTCTTCAAGAGACTCGGCGCGCCGATCCTGGCCACGGCGGCCAGCAGGCTTTCCTCGTCGTCGACGGCGGCGAAAGCCACGGTCGGCACGCCGATCTCGGCCAGGAAGGTCTTTTCGACCACGCGATCCTGCGCGGCGGCCAGGGCGGCGGCGCCGGGCGCGACCTCGCAGCCCAGGGCCGTCAGCTCGGCGACGGTGTCGGCCGGCACGTTCTCGAACTCGTAGGTTAGGACCTGGCAGGCCTCGGCCAGGCGCTTGAGCGCCCAGCGGTCGTCATAGGCGCCGACGATCTGGCGGGCGGCGACGCGGCCGGCCGGGCTGTTCTCCTCGGGATCGAGGATCACGACGTCGAAGCCGAGCCGAGAGGCGGCCTGGGCCAGCATCCGGCCCAGTTGCCCGCCGCCGAGGATTCCGAGGGTGGAGCCGGGGGGCAGGGGAAGAGCCGGAGAGGCGGTCATGATCTTAGTCCTCGACGCTTTCGGCGACGCTGTCGGTCTGGGCCGCGCGCTGGGCGTCCAGGCGGGCGGCGAGCGCGGGATCGGCCAGCGACAGGATCTGGGCCGCCAGCAGGCCGGCGTTCTTGGCGCCCGCCTCGCCGATGGCCAGGGTCGCCACGGGAATGCCGCCGGGCATCTGCACGATCGACAGCAGGGAATCGAGGCCGCTGAGGGCCTTGGACTGCACCGGCACGCCCAGCACCGGCAGCGGCGTCATCGACGCCACCATGCCCGGCAGGTGCGCCGCGCCGCCGGCCCCGGCGATGATCACCTGGAAGCCGGCCGCCTTGGCGCCGGTGGCGAATTCGACGAGGCGCTGGGGCGTGCGGTGGGCCGAAACGACCTTGGCCTCGTAGGCGACGCCCAGTTCGTCGAGGGCGTCGGCCGCCTTCTTCATCGTCGGCCAGTCTGAGCGGCTGCCCATGACGATGGCGACAGGCGGCGCGGACGTGGTCATCGGCGTCTTCCTAGAACGACGAAGGCGCCAGGGCGGCCCCTTGAATCGCGCGCCTTATAGCGGGTCGCATCCCCAGGCCAAAGCCCGTTCTCGGACGTTTTTCATGTCGCTTCCGCAGGTTGCGCGGACTTTGGCGCGCCCGGATCGCCCCGCCTCTCGCCTGCGGCGTATTGGCGCCGGCCCCGGCCCGCCATTGTCATGGTTAACGAGAAAACGCAGATTTCCATTCAGCTTGACCGAAAGTGATTCGCTGCACCTCCGATGAAGATCTCAGGCGCCCGCACCGAAACCTTCTCCGCGATCCGCCGCCGGGCGCTCGCCGACGCCGCAGGCGTGTCTTCGGCGCCGCGCGGCAGCGTGGCCGTCGACAAGGCCGGCTTTCTCGGTCTGGAGCCCGCCGACCTGACGCCCCAGGTGCAGGCCGCCCTGCAGACCCTGATGACCGAGATCGACGATCTTCGCTCGGAAGTCTCGCGCCTGAAGTATCGCCTGACCGAGGCCGAGACCCTGGCCGACATGGACGTGCTGGCCCCGGTGCTGAACCGCCGCGCCTTCCTGCGCGAGGTGCGCCGCGTCTCGTCCTTCGCCCAGCGCTACGGCTCGCCGGCCAGCCTGGTGTTCTTCGACCTCGACAACTTCAAGGCCGTCAACGACCGCTTCGGCCACGCCGCCGGCGACTCGGCGCTGAAGGCCGTGGCCGAGCGCCTGCTGGCCAATGTCCGCGAAAGCGACATCGTCGGCCGCATGGGCGGCGACGAATTCGCCGTGCTGCTGGTCCAGGCCGACAAGGCCACCGCCGAGATGAAGGGCGAAAGCCTGGCCGGCGCGATCCGCAACACGCCCGTCCAGTTCGGCGAGTGGAGCGCTCCGCTGCACGTCTCGTTCGGCGTGCGCGAGATCGAGACCAACGCCGAGCCGGAGACGGCCCTGGCCGAAGCCGACGCGGCCATGTTCCTCAAGAAGCGCCTGCGCGCGGCGAGCTGACGCCCGTTCCTTGGGCGCCAATGGACACGGCCGGGGCGCGACAATCCGCCTCGCCCCGAAAACTACCGGAAAACTTCAGCATTAACCGTTGTTAAACGGCGCCCGGGCTCTTGTGGCAGGCGAGCGGAGACGTCCGCGCAAGCCTTCCAATTCCCGGGGATTTCCTGATGACCGACCAAGCCGAACCGGCCCTGGAGCTGATCTCCTTCTGCATCGGCGAGCAGGAGTTCTGCATCGACGTCAAGACCGTCCGCGAGATCCGCGGCTGGACCCCGGCGACCCCGATCCCGCATGCGCCGGGCTTCCTGAAGGGCGTCATCAACCTGCGCGGCGCGATCATGCCGGTCATCGACCTGCGCAACCGCCTGGGCCTGGGCGTCACCGTCCCGGAAACCCGCCACGTCATCGTCGTGGTCGAGTGCCACGACCGCCTGGCCGGCATCCTGGTGGACGCCGTGTCGGAAACCTTCACCATCACCCGCGACCACCTGCAGCCGGCCCCCGACATGGGCGCCGACGAACTGCGCTTCGTGCAGGCCATCCTGTCGGTCGACACCCGCCTGATCACCTATCTGCGCATGGACGACGTCTTCCCGCCGCAGGTCAGCCAGGCGGCCTGATCTCCTTCTCCCCTTGCGGGAGAAGGTGTCGCCGTAGGCGACGGATGAGGGGTCTCTCAGAAATCAAAAACGCCGCGAAAGCTGATCGGCTTTCGCGGCGTTTCTGTACGTGCAACCCCTCACCCGACCCCACTCCGTGGGGCCACCCTCTCCCGCAAGGGGAGAGGGATCAGGTGATCGCCGCCTGGGCCTTGAGCTTCACCACCATGTCCGACGACAGGTAGCCGTCGGCGGGCAGCTGGCGGCTCTGCTGCCAGGCGCGCAGGGCCTTGCGGGTGCCGGCGCCAATGACACCGTCGGCCGGACCGGGATCGAAGCCCAGGCGCGCCAGGGCGATCTGGGCGGCCATGCGGTCGGCCAGCGACAGCGGCTGCTCCACCGGCCAGGGCGCGACCAGCGGCCCGCCGCCGCCGAAGCGGTCGGCCAGCAGGCCGATGCCCAGGGCGTAGGAGGTGGAGTTGTTGTACTTGCGGATCGCGAAGTGGTTGGGCAGGGCCAGGAAGGCCGGACCGGCCGCGCCGGCGGGCAGGATCAGCCCGGCGGGCGATGCGGCGTCAGCGGCCGTCCAGGGCAGGCCGTCGGCCCTTTTGACGCCCTTGGCCTCCCACCACGACGGAACCTCGCGCGGGCCCTCGGCCAGGCTGTAGTCGAAGCCGGCCGGCAGGATCACTTCCTTGGCCCAACCCACGCCCGGCTTCCAGCCGCCCTTGGCCAGCAGATTGGCGGCCGAGGCCAGGCTGTCGGCGTCGCTGCCCCAGATGTCGCGGCGGCCGTCGCCGTCGAAGTCGACGGCGGTGGAGAGATAGCTGGACGGCAGGAACTGGGTCTGGCCCATCGCGCCCGCCCACGAGCCCTTCAGCTGGTCGCGGCGGTCCTCGCCCGAGGCGATGATCTTCAGCACCGCGATCAACTCGCCCTCGGCCCAGGCGCGGCGACGGCCGTCGGCGGCCAGGCTGGCCATCGAGCGGACGACGTCGAAGTCGCCCTGGATCTTGCCGAACGCCGATTCCATCGCCCAGACGGCCAGCAGGATGTCGCGCGGCACGCCGTAGCGGCTCTCGACGGTCGGCAGGAAAGGCAGGCTGTCGCGCTTGGCGCGGCCCACGGCCACGCGATCGTCGCTGATCACGCCCTTGATATAGTCGCCGACCGGCTTGGAGAACTCCGGCTGGCGGCCGTCCAGCGAGATGACACGCGGGTTCGGCGTCAGGCCGTCCAGCTCGCGATCGACCACCGCCTGCGGCACGCCGGCGGCGACCGCGCGAGGCTTGAAGTCGGCCAGCCAGGCGTTGAAGGCGGCGACCTGGCCGCCGGTCTCGACCGCCGTGACGGCGCTCGGCTGGGTCGGGGCGGCGGGCGTCGAGACCGCCGGCGGCGGGGCGACCGGGGTCGACGGCGCCAGCGGCGCGTTGACGGTCGTGTCGGCGCAGCCGGCCAGCAGCAGAACGAGGAATACGCGTTTATCCATGCGGGCAGGCTACCGGGGTTCGTGCGAAAGCTTCAATCACAAGGACGCCAGGAGGCGGTGAGTTCCCTTTCAGGCATGGTCAAGCTGACTCCCGCCGTGCCAGGCTGACCCCATGAGGATCGTCGTCCCCACCCTGCTTTCGTGCGCCGTCCTGCTCGCCGCGGGCTCCGCGCTCGCGGGTGATCGGCTGGTTGTCGAGGGCCGCGCCTACGGCCCATCGCAGCGCATCACCGGCGTCTATTTCAGCAACTGGGAAAACAGCACCCTGACCGCCTGCCCGGCCAAGGGAGCGCCCTGCAATCCTCCCTCGACCGCCGAGCCGGAATGGCTGGAGTGCGCGCCCGACGCCTGCGCCGAGCTCGAACGACGGATCAAGGCCCTGGGTGGCGACCCGCAGGCCGGCGTGAGGGTGGTGGTGGCCTTCGAGGGCCGCCGCGCCGTCGAGCGCAAGCCCAAGGCCTACTTGCACGACACCGAAAGCCGGCTCTATGCCGAGCGCATCTTGAGCGTCGCGCCGCTGCGCCGCTGACCGCCCATCCAGGAGATCATCGCCGTGCATTTGCTGAAGGGCCGGATCAACCGCGCCACCTATTGGATCATCGTCGGCGTCGCCATCGCCGCGGCCCTGATCTCGGGCGTGGTGTTCAAGCGGCCGATGCCGGCCGCCCAGGTGGTGCTGCTGATCGCCGCCGTGCCGCGCCTGCACGACCTGGGACGCAGCGGCTGGTGGGCCGGCGGCTTCTTCATCGCCGAGACGGCCCTGATCTTCGGCGGCGGCTTCATCCTGTCGCCCCAGCCCTATCAGAGCGCCCTGGGCGTGGCCGTGCTGCTGGCGGGCCTGTTGATCGCGCTGGGCGCCCTGCCCGGCAAGGCCGCCGACAACCGCTTCGGCCCGCCCCCGCCCAAGGGCCTGTCGTTCAAGCCGGCCCTGGCGGGACCCAAGACGGAGGCCTGAGAGCCACAGCGCGCAAACGCCGCGCGGGAAAGGCCCCAGGTCGATTGACTCTCGCCCAGGTCTTGCCTATACGCACGCCCTCCGAAACATCCGGATGTTCCGGCGAGTCTCTTGGCGCGCCCGAACCTCTCCGCTGAAAACAGAGACGGTCATGAAGGTTCGCAGCTCGCTGAAGTCGCTGAAGGGTCGCCACCGCGACTGCAAGTTGGTGCGCCGCAAGGGCATCATCTACATCATCAACAAGACCGACCCGCGCTTCAAGGCCAAGCAGGGCTGATGACCCTGCCTGCGTCTCCCAGGGCCATGCTCTGGGACGTCGGCAATGTCATCGTGCGCTGGAACCCGCGCACGCTCTACGCGAAGATCTTCAAGGAACCGGCCGATCTCGACCGGTTCCTTTCGCATGTCGGGACCCTGGACTGGCACAGCGAAACCGACCGGGGCCTGACCTTTGGCGAGAACATCGCCCTGCGCGCCGCTCGGTTCCCCGAGCACGCCGAGCATCTGGCCGCCTGGTGGGACCGCTGGGACGAGATGTTCTCCGGCGCGATCCCCGAGACCGAGTCCCTGATCGAAGACCTGGCCGCCGCCGGCGTGCCGCAGTTCGCCCTGACCAACATGTCGAGCGAATCCTGGCCCGGCGTGCAGGCCATGAGCCCGGTCTTCCGCCACTTCCGCGACGCCGTCGTCTCGGCCGAGGAACGCGCCATCAAGCCCGAGCGCCGGATCTACGAGATCGCCCTGGAGCGCACCGGCCTGTCGCCCACGGATCTTCTTTTCGTGGACGACAGCGCGGCCAATATCGAGGCGGCGCGGGCGATGGGCTTCCACGTCCACCACTTCACCGACCCGGCCGCCCTGCGTCCGGCGATTCAAGCCCACGGCCTGCTCTGAATCGGCTTTCCCTCGGGCGCGTCCCGAACTAGTTTCCGCGCCTCCAGTTTCCAGCCCTTTTCGCGAGAGATCTCCATGGCCGACGACGCCATCCCGCACGCCGACGTTCTGAACTCCACCGCCCAGGGCCAGCTGAAGTCGATCATCGAGCGCGTCGAGCGCCTCGAGGTCGAGAAGGCCGAGATCATGGAACAGATCAAGGAAGTCTACCTCGAAGCCAAGGGCAACGGCTTCGACGTCAAGGTGCTCAAGAAGGTGGTCCGCCTGCGCAAGACCGACCGGGCCAAGCGCCAGGAAGAGGACGCCATCCTCGACCTCTACCTCTCGGCCATCGGCGAGATCTGATTTTGAAAAGGCCCTCTCCCCGGAGAGGGCCTTTTTGCTAGGCTGGCCTCATGCGCGCCAAGCCGCCCGATCCTCGCACCCAGGCCAAGAAGGCCGCGCTGAACGCGCTGAAGAAGGCCAAGCGGATGGCCGACAAGGGCGGGATCGAGCTCTCCGACTGGGAGGGCGAGTTTCTTGGCTCGGTCGCCCAGCGCATCGAGACCTACGGCCGGGCGTTCGGCGATCCCGAAAAGGGCGGCGCCGGCCAGGCCCTGTCGGTCAACCAGACCATCAAGCTCAAGGAAATCACCGCCAAGGCCAAGGGCGAGCGCAAGCCGATGCAGCGCGGCAAGGGCTTTTCCCGTCGCGGCCGCCAGCCCGAGCCCGAAGCGGCGGAAGAGGCCGAGGACTGAGCACGGGATGGAAACGCCGATCCACCACTACCCGATCGCGGTCTTCGAGGACCGCTATCAGGGAACCTACAGCCAGGGCCGCTGGCTGGCCGTCTCCCAGGCCGACACGCCGGTCGGCCGCATCAACCGCGCCGGCTGGATGCTCGACAACGGTCCGTTCGGCGACGACGTCGAGGCGATGGAATTCTGGAACGCCCCGCCCGCCTGGATCGCCGTGGGCGATACGCCCGAGCAAGCGATCGCGCGGCTGCTGAAAAGCTCGAAGCCGGACGCCGACGGCGCCTGACGCCCTTCGAGGCCGCTACGGAAACCCCTTACGAGGCTTCCTTCACGTCCACGTCGATGCCCTGCTCTCGGACCTTGCGGTAGAGCGTCGAGCGGCCGATGCCGAGGCGGCGGGCCACCTCGCTCATGTGGCCGGCATAGACCTCGATGGCGTGCTGGATGAGGTCGCGCTCGATCTCCTCCAGGGTTCGCAGGTGGCCATGGCCGTCGAGGATGCGCACCGGCGCCTCGCCGATCGGGCCGTCGATGAAGACGGCGGCGGCCTGGATCATCTCCGGCAGGGCCTCGGTGGGCGAGGCCTCCAGCGGCGGGGCCATGACGCCCGAAATGGCCGGGAAGTCGTAGGGCTGGAGGTAGGGCGCGTCGGCCAGGACGATGGCGCGATAGACCGCGTTCTCCAGCTGGCGCACGTTGCCGGGCCAGTCGAAGGCGCAGAGGATCTGCAGGGTCTCGGGCGAGGCCCCGACCACGCGCTTGCCTTCCTCGACATTGAAGCGGCGCACGAAGGCCTCGACCAGGGCCGGGATGTCCTCGCGACGCTCGCGCAAGCTGGGCGCCTCCACCGGGAAGACGTTCAGGCGGTAATAGAGGTCCTCGCGGAACAGCCCCTGCTTCACCGCGGCCGACAGGTCGCGATTGGTGGCCGAGACGATGCGGACGTCGACCTTGACCGAGCGCTTGGAGCCGATCGGGTCGATCTCGCCCTCTTGCAGCGCGCGCAGCAGCTTGACCTGGACGTCGAGCGGCAGTTCGCCGACCTCGTCGAGGAACAGGGTGCCGCCGTCGGCTTCCTTGAACTTGCCCGAGTGCTTGTCGGAGGCGCCGGTGAAGGAGCCCTTCTCGTGGCCGAACAGGATCGACTCGACGAGGTTTTCCGGGATGGCGCCGCAGTTGACGGCCACGAACGGCTTGCCGGCGCGATCCGACGAGCCGTGCACGGCGCGGGCGATCAGCTCCTTGCCGACGCCGCTCTCGCCGGTGATCAGCACCGGGATCGAGCTCTTGGCGGCCCGCTCGCCGATGCGCTTGACCATGGTCATGGCCGGCGAGGCGCCGATCAGGTCGGCGAAGGTGGTGCGGCCCGAGACGCGCTTGTTGAGGCGGTCGACCTCGCCCTTGAGGTCGCCCATCGAAAGGGCGTTGCGGATCGACACGGTGATCCGCTCAGGCGAAGCCGGCTTGATGAAGAAGTCGGTGGCGCCGGCCTGCATGGCTTTCACCACGGTGTCGACGCCGCCGCTGGCGGTCAGCACGATCACCGGCTGGGCGTAGCCCCGCGCGCGCATCTCCTTCAGCGCCTCCTGGCCCGGCAGGCCGGGCATGACGAGGTCGAGCAGGATCACGTCGGCGGGCGCCCCGGCCGCCAGATGGGCCATGGCCGCGTCGCCGCTTTCGGCGTGGGAGACGGCGAATCCTTCGCGCTCCAGCACCGCCTGGATCAGTCGACGTTGGGTCGGATCGTCGTCGACGACGAGCACCGTCTTGGTCATTGAAGGCCATCCACCAGAACCGGCCGCGCCCGACATGGAGCGAGGCTCTTGTTGGTTCAGAGTGGTACAGCACGGGGGTAAACACCGGCTTTCGGAGAGGTGTCGCAGACCTTAACAGCGAGCCTTAACAACGGTTTACGCTATTTGACCAAACCCGGTCCTCGCCCGTTGCGCGGGGCGGGAGAAAAGCGCTTCATCAAGCTCATGGTCGACGCCGAAACCCTTCGCGCCCTGGCCACGGCCCTGCCCGAGGTCGTGGAAGCCTCCAACGGCGAGCAGGTCGCCTACGAGGTGGCCGGCAAGGGCCTGGCCTGGGGCTATCTGGCCCGGCCCGCGCCCAAGGCCAGGCGCGTGCTGGTGCCCGGCGTCATCGCCGTGCGCTGCCTGATCGAGACCAAGCAGATGCTGATCGAGGCCGCCCCCGAGCGGTTCTTCGACGACTCCCACTATCTTGGCTATCCGGCGGTGCTGGTGCGGCTGGCGGCGATCGACGCGGACGAGCTGGCGGGCCTGCTGCGCACGGCCTGGACGCTCGTGGCGCCGAAGGGGTTGGTGAAGGCGCATTCCTGATC
This sequence comes from Caulobacter sp. SRI_008, assembly GCF_057586355.1. Lineage (NCBI taxonomy): Bacteria > Pseudomonadati > Pseudomonadota > Alphaproteobacteria > Caulobacterales > Caulobacteraceae > Caulobacter > Caulobacter sp. SRI_008. Next base: position 26,427 of record NZ_JBYCZS010000030.1, on the reverse strand, counting down.
CTTCTCCCCTTGCGGGAGAAGGTGTCGGCGGTAGCCGACGGATGAGGGGTCTCTCAGACCTGAACCGCCTCGCTGGCTGACACGTTTCCGCAGCTGCCTCGTCCTTCAACCCCTCACCCGACCCGCTTCGCGGGCCACCCTCTCCCGCAAGGGGAGAGGGGATTTCCGCCCTTCCCGATTGCTTCATCCCCGCCAGACGCCATATCCCTTCCTGCCATGAACGCGCCCTTCAAGCCCGACGCCCTTCCCGAGTGGAACCTCGCCGACCTCTATGCCGGCCGCGAGGATCCGAGGATCGAGACCGACCTGGCCGCCGCCAAGGCCGCCAACGACGAACTGGCCTCGTTGGAGGGCATGTTCCTCGAAGCGCGGAGCGAGCCGGCGCGGCTGGGCAAGCTGCTGGATCGCGGGATCCGGCTCTATGAGGAGGCCGTCAACGGCCTGTGGAGCGTGGGCGCCTATGCGGGCCTGGCCGCCTCCACCGCCCGCGACGACCCGGCCTGGGCCAAGTTCGAGGCCGATCTTCGCGCCCGCTCCTCGCAGATCGCCGCCGACAGCCTGTTCTTCTCGCTGGAGCTGAACCAGCTGGAGGACGCCGAACTGAACGCGGCGCTGGACGTCCACGAGCCGGCCCGCCGCTGGACGCCGTGGCTGCGCCGCCTGCGCCTGTCGCGCCCGCACGAGCTGTCGGCCGAGCTGGAGCGCTACATCGTCGATCGCGGTCCTGCCGTGGCCAACTGGGTGCGGCTCTATGACGAGACCCTGGCCAAACTCAGCGCCAAGGTCGGCAAGGAACAACTGACCCTGCCCGAGGCGCTGAACCGGCTGTCGGACCCCGACGTGCGCCGCCGCAAGGCCGCCGCCGACGGCCTGGCCCACGCCCTGCACGAGCGCGCCTCCACCCAGGCCCTGGTGATGAACACCCTGGCCTTCGAAAAGCAGGTCGAGGACCGCTGGCGGCGCTATGACGACCCGGCCCACTCGCGCCACCTTGCCAACGAGGTCGACGCCGATGCGGTCGACGCCCTGGAAGCCGCCGTCGTCGAGGCCTATCCGCGCCTGTCGCACCGCTATTATGCGCTCAAGGCCAAGGCCATGGGCCGCAAGTCGCTCGACTACTGGGACCGCAACGCCCCGCTCGACGCCGCCCAGCCGCGCACCTACCCCTGGAACGAAGCCAGGGACGTGGTGCTGGAAAGCTTCCAGGCCCTGGCCCCGAAGTTCGCCGACACGGCGCAGACCTTCTTCACCCAGCCGTGGATCGACGCGCGACCCCGGGCCGGCAAGCAGTCGGGCGCCTATTCGCATCCGGTGACGGCCGACCGCCACCCCTACGTCTTCATGAACTACATGGGCGAGCGGCGCGACGTGCTGACCCTGGCGCACGAGCTGGGCCACGCCGTGCACCAGACCCTGTGCGCGCCGCTGGGCACCCTGCTGGCCGACACGCCCCTGACCCTGGCCGAGACCGCCTCGATCTTCGGCGAGGGCCTGGTGTTCGACCGCCTGCTGGCCGAGGCCACGCCCGCCGACCGCAAGGGCTTGCTGGCCGGCAAGATCGAGGACGGCCTCAACACCGTGGTCCGCCAGATCGCCTTCCACCGCTTCGAGCGCAGGTTCCAGGCCGCCCGCCAGGAGGGCGAGCTGTCGCCCGACCAGATCGGCGGCCTGTGGCTGGAGACCATGGCCGAGAGCCTGGGCCCGGCCGTCGTGCTGAACGAGGGCTACGAGCACTACTGGGCCTATGTCAGCCACTTCGTGCACGCGCCGTTCTACGTCTACGCCTATGCGTTCGGCGACTTGCTGGTGCGCGGCCTGATGGAAAAGCGCCGCGAGGATCCGGCGACCTTCGCGCCCCTGTACGAAGACCTGCTGGCCGCTGGCGGCACCCGCACCTATGTCGAGGCGCTGAAGCCGTTCGGCCTCAATCCGCGCGACAAGGCGTTCTGGGCGGCGGGCTGCAAGCAGCTGGAGCGGCTGGTGGACGAGTTCGAGGCGTTGGTGTGAGCAAGCAAAGCCGCTTCCTTCTCCCCTTGCGGGAGAAGGTGGCCGCCGCAGGCGGTCGGATGAGGGGTCGCGCCGCCGGCGCCGCTGCGTGCGAGCCGACAGGCCTATCGACCCCTCATCCGTCGCTTCGCGACACCTTCTCCCGCAAGGGGAGAAGGAGAGTTCATGTCTGACCCGGAACGCGACCGCCTCTCCGGCCGCCTGGCCCGCTTCGCCAAGGTCGGCGCAGGGCTCTCCGGCGCGGCCGTCAGCTACGGCGCCAACAGCCTGTTCGCCGGCGACGACGCCAGCGCCCGCAACGCCAAGGCGCTGAAGGCGGCGCTGGGTGGGCTGAAGGGTCCGCTGATGAAGGCGGCCCAGATGTTCGCCACGGTGCCGGACCTGCTGCCGCCGGAGTTCGCCAAGGAACTGGCCGAGCTGCAGACCAACGCCCCGGCCATGGGCTGGCCGTTCGTCCGTCGGCGGATGGCCGCCGAGCTTGGGCCTGACTGGGCGAGCAGGTTCACGAGCTTCGAGCACGAGGCCGCCGCGGCCGCCTCGCTGGGCCAGGTGCACCGCGCCACGGCGCCGGACGGCCGCGCCCTGGCGGTGAAGCTGCAATACCCCGACATGCAGAGCGCCGTCGAAAGCGACCTTGGCCAGCTGCGCGCCCTGATCGCCCTGCTCAAGCGGATGGACGGCTCGATCGACCCGACCGAGATGATCGAGGAGATCGGCGACCGCCTGCGCGAGGAGCTCGACTACGCGCGCGAGGCCAGGATGATGGCCGTCTATGGCGGCTTCTTCGCCGGCCGCGACGACATCCGCACGCCCCTGCCCGTCCCCGAGCTGTCGACCAGACGCCTGCTCAGCATGACCTGGCTCGACGGCCAGGGGCTGATGGCCTTCAAGACCGCGCCGCAGGAAACCCGCGACCGCATCGCCGCCCTGCTGTTCGAGGCCTGGTGGGGCCCGATGACCCACATCGGCGTCATCCATGGCGATCCGCACCTGGGCAACTACACCTTCGGCGGCGGCGAGGATGGGGCCGCGCACCTCAACCTGCTCGACTTCGGCTGCATCCGGGTGTTCCCGCCACGGTTCGTGGCCGGGGTGGTGCGGCTCTACCGCGCCCTCTCCGAGGACGACCGCGCCGGCCAGATGGAGGCCTATCGCAGCTGGGGCTTCGCCAACCTGACCGACGAGCTGGTCGATGTGCTGAACGTCTGGGCCAGGTTCATCTACGGCCCGCTGCTGGACGACCGGGTGCGCACGGTGGCCGACGACGTGCCGCCCGGCGAGTACGGCCGCCGCGAGGCCTTCAAGGTGCGCCAGGCGCTGAAGTCGGTCGGCGGCGTCGTCATCCCCCGCGAGTTCGTGTTCATGGACCGCGCCGCCATCGGCCTGGGCGCGGCCTTCCTGCACCTGGGCGCCCGCCACAACTGGCGCGCCCTGTTCGAGGCCTCGCTGGAGGGGTTCTCGGAAGAGGGGCTGGCGGAGCGGCAGAGCAAGGTGCTGGGGGCGGCTGGGATCGCTCCCTCCACATAACCCAACTCGCCTCCCTGGGCCTTGTGCCCAGGGCCCATCGTTCAGCCGCTCAGACCTTACGTTGATCGGCTCAGTTCTGAGCGGTCGCCGGCATGGATCCTCGCCACGAGGGCGAGGAAGGCAATGAAGATGAATCAGTGAAGGCGTAGAGAGACGTCATGACAACCCGCACCATCGCCCGCCTGCACGCGGCCTATCGCGACGACATCGGCGACCTTTCGACCCGTCGCCCCCTGCCCGGCCCGGCCATCGAGCAGTTGGACCCGTTCCTGTTCCTCAACCATCACGGCCCGCAGACCTACCGGCCCGGCAATCGCGGCCTGCCGTTCGGGCCGCATCCGCATCGCGGCTTCGAGACCGTGACCTTCATCCTCGAAGGCCAGCTGTCGCACCTGGACAGCGGCGGCCACGAGAGCGTCATCGACGCCGGTGGCGTGCAGTGGATGACGGCCGGCAGCGGCCTGGTGCACGCCGAACTGTCGCCGGAGAGCTTCAAGAAGAGCGGCGGGCCGCTGGAGATCCTGCAGCTGTGGGTCAACCTGCCCAGCCGCCTGAAGATGACCAAGCCGCACTATGTCGGCCTGCAGGCGCCGGATATCCCGAAGGTCCGCAAGGACGGCGCGACCATCGAGCTGATCTCGGGTGAGATCGACGGCGTGACGGGCCCGATCGAGTCCCTGACCGGCGTGGCCATGAGCGTCGTGCGGCTGGACGCGGGCGCGGCCCTGTCCCTGCCGATCCCGGCCGGGCGGGCGGTGTTCCTCTATGTGGTGCGCGGGTCGATCACCGTCGGCGATCGGACGGCGGGCGCGGCGAACCTCGTCGAACTGACCGACGGCGAGGGCCTGGACCTGGGCTCGGCCGACGGCGCGGTGCTGCTGCTCGGCCACGCCGACCCGATCCGCGAGCCGGTCGTCTCGCACGGGCCGTTCGTGATGACGACGCGCGAGGAAATCATCCAGGCGATCCAGGATTATCAGGCCGGGAAGTTCGGCGAGGTTCGGGCGTAGGGAAGACCCCCTCAGTCGCTCCGCGACAGCTCCCCCAGAGGGGGAGCATCTTCCTGGCGCGACGTCGCTAGATCCTCCCCCTCTGGGGGAGGTGGCCCGGAGGGCCGGAGGGGGACCGTTCAGCCGTCCTCAAAGGAAACTTGCTCACCGGTTCAAACGGCCGTTAGACTTCCCCCATGTCCGACGACCTGACCGAGGCCCAGAGCGCCGCCATCCCGCCCGGCTACGCCCAGCTGAACTGGACGCGCGGCTTTGGCCGACAGATCGGGCCGCTGTACGAGCGCGCCGACGGTCCGGGCGAGGCCACGCTGGGCTTCCGGGTCGAGGAGCACCACACCAACGGCCTGGGCAACTGCCACGGCGGCATGCTGATGAGCTTCGCCGACATGGCCTGGGGCCGGATCATCTCGCTGCAGAAGTCCTATTCGTGGGTCACAGTCCGGCTGATGACCGACTTTCTGTCCGGCGCGCAGCTGGGCGAATTCGTCGAGGGTCGGGGCGAGCTGCTGGCCGAAGAGGACCTGGTCTTCACCGTGCGCGGCCGCATCTGGACCGGCGAGCGCACCCTGATGACCGGCACGGGGATCTTCAAGGCGCTCTCCCCCCGCAAGCCCCGCCCCGGCGAAGTCGCCTTCCGCGAGGAGGGCTGAGCCATGGCCGACGACCACGCCCCCGCCTCGCTGCTGGCCCCGTTCCACGGCGCGCCGCCGCCCGCTCCCGCCTGGTTCGACGCGGCGATCGCCCACCAGCCCGAGCGCTCGACAATCGACGTCCTGGGAACGCCCATCGAGCTCCTGACCTGGGGCGAGGTCGGCAAGCCCGGCCTGCTGTTCTTGCACGGCAATGGCGCCCACGCCGACTGGTGGAGCTTCATCGCGCCTTCGTTCGCCAAGGACTGGCGGATCGCCGCCATCTCCTGGGCCGGCATGGGAAGCAGCGGCTGGCGCGAGGCCTACAGCGCCGAGACCTTCGCGGCCGAGGCCTTCGCCGCGGTCGAGGCCGCCCAGCTGGAGGCCGGCGGGGTGAAGCCGATCTTCGTCGGTCACTCGTTCGGCGGCTTTCCCACCCTCTATTGCGCCGCCCGCCATCCCGAACGGCTGCGCGGGGCGATCCTGGTCGACACCAGCATCCAGCCGCCGGAAAAGCGCTGGAAGGGCCCGCCGCCGCGCTCGGGCTTCGGGACCAAGGTCTATTCGACCCTGGAGGAGGCCCTGGCCCGCTTCCGCCTGGCTCCGCCCCAGCCCTGCGAGAACCTCTACATCGCCGACTACATCGCCCGCCGCTCGCTGAAGGAAGTCGACGGCGGCTGGACCTGGAAGTTCGATCCGGCGATCTGGCAGCGGTTTTCGATGCCGGACCTTGGCCAGCTGCTGACCGAAATCGCCTGCCCGGCGGCGTTGATGTGGGGTGAGCGCTCGGGCCTGATGCACGCCGAGACCCTGGACTACATGATCGCCCAGATGCCGGACGCGGTGCTGCGCCTGCCCGTGCCCGACGCCGACCACCACGTCATGCTCGACCAGCCGCTGGCCTTCGTGGCCGGACTGCGCGGTCTGCTGGCGGCCTGGGAATAATTATTGGAACGTCGTTCTGCGTCATGGCGCCGCCCCAGCTTGAGCCCCGGGCGGGCTTGATATACTTCGGCTGTGGAAAAAATTCAGGGAGAGGCTCCTCGATGGGCAACCAAGCGTCCGACTACCACCGCGGTGAAATGGACATCCACGAACAGGCCGCGACCTATGCGGCGTTCGGCAAGATGACCAAGTGGGGCTCGCTGGCGATCGCTGTCGCCCTGACCTTCTTTACCCTGCTCTTCTGCACCCCCGCGGGCTTCATCGGCGCGGCCGGAACGGCTGTCGTGCTGGCCGTTGTCGGAATCCTGGCCCTTCGCGAGAAAGCCGCCCCGGCTCACTGACACCGGTGGACATCGGCAATTTTTTGCGCCCGACACGCGGGTATTTCTCGACAAGAGGCAAGAACCTCCCCTAAAGAGCGGCTCAAGTTGCTGGAGCGGCGTTAGGCGAAAGTGTCAGCGGCATCAACGCTGAACGCCGCTCCAACTTTAGGATCCCGTGCCTGCGAGACCTCGCGGGCTCGGGGAGCGAACAACGCTCACGGGGGAGGTATGCCGATGGCCGTCATCGCCGTCACGAAAGAGACCCGCGCCAATGAGACGCGGGTCGCCGCGACGCCCGAGACCGTCAAGAAACTGACCGCCGCCGGCTTCTCGGTGGTGGTCGAGGCCGGAGCCGGAACGGCCGCCTCCTATCTCGACGCCGACTACGAAGCGGCCGGCGCCAAGCTGGCCAAGACCGCCAAGGACGCGATCAAGGACGCCGACGTCCTGTTCAAGGTCCGCGCGCCCGAGGCCGCCGAGATCGCGGCCCTGAAGAACGGCGTGATCGTCGCGGCCGCCCTCAATCCCTACCAGGACAAGGACACGCTGAACGCGCTTGCAAAAGCGGGCGCCAGCGCCATCGCCATGGAGTTCATCCCGCGCATCACGCGGGCCCAGGTGATGGACATGCTGTCCAGCCAGGCCAACCTCGCCGGCTATCGCGCCGTGATCGAAGGGGCCGAGGCCTACGGCAAGGCCCTGCCGATGATGATGACCGCCGCCGGCACCGTCGCCGCGGCCAAGGTGTTCATCATGGGTGTCGGCGTCGCCGGCCTGCAGGCCATCGCCACCGCCCGCCGCCTGGGCGCCGTGGTCACCGCCACCGACGTCCGCCCCGCCACCAAGGAGCAGGTCGAGTCGCTCGGCGCCAAGTTCCTCGCCGTCGAGGACGAGGAGTTCAAGAACGCCCAGACCGCCGGCGGCTACGCCAAGGAGATGTCGGCCGAGTACCAGGCCAAGCAGGCCGAGCTGGTCTCCAGCCACATCGCCAAGCAGGACATCGTCATCACCACCGCCCTGATCCCGGGCCGTCCGGCGCCGAAGCTGGTCAGCGCCGCCCAGGTGGCGTCGATGAAGGCCGGCTCGATCCTGGTCGACCTAGCCATCGAGCAGGGCGGCAACGTCGAAGGCGCCAAGCTGGACGAGACCGTGGTCACCGCCAACGGCGCCAAGATCCTCGGCCACGCCAACCTGCCCGGCCGCATCGCCGCCGACGCCTCGGCGCTCTATTCGCGCAACCTGTTCGCCCTGTCGGCCCTGTTCCTGACCAAGGAAGGCGCCTTCGCGCCCGACTTCGAGGACGAGATCCTCAAGGCGGCCGTGGTCACCCGCGGCGGCGAGATCGTCCACCCGAACCTGAAGACCGCCTAACCGGCATAGAAAGGGAGGCTCCCATGGAAGCTGTCGACCCCACCGTGTTCCGCCTGGCGATCTTCGTGCTCGCCATCTTCGTCGGCTACTACGTCGTCTGGAGCGTGACGCCCGCCCTGCACACCCCGCTGATGGCCGTGACCAACGCCATCTCGTCGGTGATCATCGTCGGCGCCCTGCTCGCCGCCGCCGCCCACGGCGGCGCGGGCGAGGCCGCTACCGGTTCGGTGTGGATCTCCAAGGGGGCTGGCGCGCTCGCCGCGGCCTTCGCGGCGGTCAACATCTTCGGCGGCTTCCTGGTCACCCAGCGGATGCTGGCCATGTACAAGAAGAAAGAAAAGAAGTGAGCGGCGAGAGCCACTTGGGGGAAATGACATCATGAACGCCAATCTCGCCGCCATCCTCTACATCGTCTCGGGCGTGCTGTTCATCCTGGCGCTGCGCGGGCTGTCCAGCCCGGTGACCAGCCAGACCGGCAACCGCAACGGCATGATCGGCATGGCCATCGCCGTGGCGACCACCCTGGCCACCCTGTGGACGCAAGGCGCGCTCGACATCGTGACCCTGGGCCTGATCCTCGGCGGCGTCGCCGTCGGCGGCGCGGTGGGCGCGATCATCGCCCGCAAGGTCGCCATGACCTCGATGCCGCAGCTGGTCGCCGCCTTCCACTCGCTGGTCGGCATGGCCGCCTGCCTGGTGGCCGTGGCCGCCATCTACACCCCGGCCGCCTACGGCATCGTCGGCGAGGACGGAGCGATCCACCTCAACAGCCTGATCGAGCTGTCGCTGGGCCTGGCCATCGGCGCCATCACCTTCACCGGCTCGGTCATCGCCTTCGCCAAGCTGAACGGCAACATGGGCGGCGCGCCGATCCTGCTGCCGGCCCGCCACCTGCTGAACATCGCGATCGCGGCCGCCATCGTCGCCCTGGTCGTGGTGCTGGTGATCAGCGGCGGCCAGGCCAAGTGGGCCTTCTGGGGCATCTTCGCGCTCAGCCTGCTGATCGGCGTCACCCTGATCATCCCGATCGGCGGGGCCGACATGCCGGTCGTGGTGTCGATGCTGAACAGCTATTCGGGCTGGGCCGCGGCGGCGCTGGGCTTCACGCTGGAAAACACCACCCTGATCATCACCGGCGCCCTGGTCGGTTCTTCGGGCGCGATCCTGTCCTACATCATGTGCAAGGGCATGAACCGCTCGTTCGTCTCGGTGATCCTGGGCGGCTTCGGCGCCGACGCCGCGGCCGCCGGCCCCGGCGGCAAGGTCGAGACCCGTCCGGTCAAGCAGGGCTCGGCCGACGACGCGGCCTTCATCATGAAGAACGCCAGCAAGGTGATCATCGTCCCGGGCTACGGCATGGCCGTCTCCCAGGCCCAGCACGCCCTGCGCGAAATGGCCGACAAGCTGAAGGAAGAGGGCGTGGAGGTGAAGTACGCCATCCACCCCGTCGCCGGCCGCATGCCGGGCCACATGAACGTGCTGCTGGCCGAGGCCAACGTCCCCTACGACGAGGTATTCGAGCTGGAGGACATCAACTCGGAGTTCTCGACGGCCGACGTGGCCTTCGTGATCGGCGCCAACGACGTGACCAACCCGGCCGCCAAGACCGACCCGACCAGCGCCATCTTCGGCATGCCGATCCTGGACGTCGAGAAGGCACGCACCGTCCTCTTCGTGAAGCGCGGCATGTCGTCGGGCTACGCCGGGGTCGAGAACGAGCTGTTCTTCAAGGACAACACGATGATGCTGTTCGCCGACGCCAAGAAGATGGTCGAAGGCATCGTGAAGGGGCTCTGAAGCCTTCTTCTCCCGCCAGAAACGCGAAAGCCCCGGTCGCAGGACCGGGGCTTTTTCGTTTGATCCTCCCCCTCTGGGGGAGGTGGTCCGCAGGACCGGAGGGGGTCCTCCAGCAAAGGCCCCGGTTCTACCGGGGCCTCCGCGGCGGATGGCTTTGCATGCGGGGCTCAGCGAGCGGCCACCGTCACCGGGGTCGCGCGGGCGGCCGAGGCCAGGGCCTGGCGCTGCTTGTCCGAGAGCTTGTCGTTGATCTCGTCGCGAACGTCGATCTTGCAGGCGCGCTGCGACATCAGGTCGAGACGCTCGTGGTTGGCGCGGGCGCGGCAGAAGCGCTTGGTGGCGTCGGCGGCGCGGCTCTCGAACTCGGCGGCGTCGGCCGGGTCGGCCAGGTTCAGGTCGCCGACGCGAACGGTGACCGGCGCGGCGTGGGCCGCCTGGGTCAGGCCGATCAGCGGCACGGCCGCCAGGGTCAGGGTCGCGATCGAGGTGAGGCTGATCATGAACTTGCGCATTGGAATTTTCCCTCTGTTCCCGGGCGCGTCCGCCGCGCCTCCATGGACAAAGGTGTACTGAACGATACTTGAAGAGTCCCGTTAAGTGTCGTTCATGACTCCGTATTCATAGTATTGACTGGATTTAATATTCTAAAATTCGTGTAATATTTGACAAATTCGCGACAGCCTCCAGCCAAGCTCTGATGAACACCACGGCTCAGCTGCCGCCTTTCCGCCCGATCAGGCGGGCAAAGAGCCGCGTTCACGATCGCGAAAGGCCAAGCCCCTAGAACCGCCCGGCCCGCGATCCTCGCACATGACCGATCCACGAGGTTCCGTTCTTGGCGCCAGACACCCAGGCCCCGCCCGCCCGCAATCTCGCCCTGCCGTTGACGCTGGGCTTCGCCGTCGTCGTGGCCGCCGCTTCCGTGCCGGCCGCCCGCGCCCTAGCCGACCTGCTGGCGCCCGCCCCCATCACCGCGCCCGTGATCCAGACCGCCGCCGAGCCCGCGCCGCCGGCCCCGCCGCCGCCCGCCTACGCCTTCGACGCGCCCCTGCCCGGCCGCGACATCGCCTCGCCCTTCGGCCTGCGCCAGCTGCCCTGGGAAGAAGGCGGCCGCCTGCATGAAGGCGTCGACATCGCCGCCCCGTCGGGCGCGGCGGTGAAGGTCGCCGCCGACGGCGTCGTCCTGCGCACCGGCGTCGACGCCGGCTACGGCCGCTTCGTCGAGGTCAGGCACAAGGACGGCTTCACGACGCTCTATGCGCACCTGGGCCGAAACCTCGGCATGAAGAAGGGCGTCTTCGTGCGCCGCGGCACGCCGATCGCCCTGGTAGGCGACAGCGGCCGCTCGACCGGCTCGCACCTGCATTTCGAGATCAGCCGCAAGGGCCGGCCGCTGAACCCGGCCCTGTTCATGGACAAGACCTTCGCCCAGGCCGACGATTTGCCGCTGAAGGCCGCCGCCCGCGTGCCGCGCAAGGTGCGCCTGGCCCAGGTGTCGCGCTGGCCCGAGGGCATGAAGGAAAAGGTCGCCGCCCGCCGGGCCGCGGCCAATGGCGGCGTCGGCGTCGCCTCGCGCGGCGAGGACGGCCGCGTGCGCGTTCGGATCCAGGTCGCCGACGGCTAGGGCGCGGGCTTTCTATTCCCGCTCGGCGCCTTCGCCCAGCAGCAGATGGCCCAGCCAGCTGACCACGCCGATCACGATCGCGCCGAAGACGCCGGCCCAGAAGCCGTGAACGACCAGCCCTCGCAGCAGCATCGCCACCAGGCCCAGCATGGCGGCGTTGACCACCAGCAGGAACAGACCCAGCGTCACCAGGGTGATCGGCAGGGTCAGCAGCACCACGATCGGCCGCACCACCGCGTTGACGACCCCCAGCAGCACCGCGGCGATGGCGATCGTCTGCCAGCCCGAGGCGCTGATCCCCGGCACGATCCGCGACGCCAGCCAGAGCCCCAGCCCCGCGAATAGCGCGCGCAGAAGAAAACCGGTCATGCCGAGGCCTCCGAAAAACAAGCGCGACCGTGACGCTCTCGAAAGATGCAGACAAGCCCCGTTCGCGTTGTCGTGGGCCAAATGTCGACAAGACGACGGTCAGCCTGTTCAATGCGACGTACTGTCAAGCACCGGCCTAGGCCGTCTGGAGCCGCCGCCGTGACCGCAGCATTCTCGTCGCACGCCCCAATGCTGGACAGGCTTGACGCATGACGGCCGCGCCGACGCCCGAGCAGATCCAGGCCTGCGATCGCGAGCCGATCCACATCCCCGGCGCCATCCAGCCGCACGGCGTGCTGCTGGCGCTGGACCGCGAGGGCCTGACCGTGCGCGCCGCGGCCGGCGACGTGGCCGGCCTGCTGGGCGTCGAGACGTGTCTGGACCAGGCGGTCGGCGCCGTGATCGGCGACGACCTTGCCGGCCAGGTGGCCGCCATCTCCAATTCCCGCCCGGCCGGCGGCTTCATCGGCGTACTGCACCGGAACGGCCGCAATCTCGACCTCAGCGCCACGGTGCAGGGCGAGCTCGTCCTGCTGGAGATCGAACCCGGCCTGGAGCGGCCGATGGCCGGCTCGCAGATCCTGACCCACCTGGAAGCCGCGGCCGCCGCCTTCGAGCGCTGCCCGGGACTGAAGACGCTCTATGATCGCGCCGCCCTGGAGTTCCGCCGCCTGACCGGCTTCGACCGGGTGATGATCTATCGCTTCGGGGTCGAGGACGACGCTGGCGAGGTGGTCGGCGAGGACCGCGCCCAGCATCTGAAGAGCTTCCTCAACCACCGCTTCCCCGGCTCGGACATCCCCCGGCAGGCGCGCGCCCTCTATGTGCGCAATCTGGTGCGGGTGATCCCTGACTCGGCCTACACGCCCGCCCCGCTGGAGCCGGCGCCGGAAGGTCAGCTCGACATGAGCGACCTGGCCCTGCGCAGCGTCTCGCCGGTGCACCTGCAGTACCTGCGCAACATGGGCGTCGTCGCCTCGGCCTCGGTGTCGATCGTCAAGGACGGCCGCCTGTGGGGCCTGGTAGCCTGCCATCACAACAGCCCGCGCCTGCTGCCCTACGAGATCCGCGCCGCCTGCCGCGCCCTGGCCGGCGGGCTGGCCCGCCAGATCAAGGCCAAGGAAGAGGCCGAGACCTGGCGCGAGAAGCTGCGCCTGCGCGCCCTGGGCGACGACCTGGCCTCGGTCCTGTCGCAGTCCGACATCGGCGACCTGGCGCTGGAAGAGCACGTTCCCGACCTGGTCGCCCTGGGCGAGGCCGACGGCGTGGCCCTGTTCCGCGACGACCGCATCGAGACGGCCGGCAAGACACCGCCGCACACTGCTCTCGCCATGCTGCGCGACTGGCTGCTGGACGTCGACGCCGGCGGGGTGATCGCCACCGACCGCAGCGCCGCCGCCTTCCCCGGCGCCAGCGCCTTCAAGAGCTGGGCCTCGGGGCTGATGGGCGTGGTGGTCGAGCGCTCGCCGCTGCTGGCCGTGCTGTGGACCCGCGCCGAGGAGGTCGAGGTCGTGCACTGGGCCGGCGATCCCTACCGCACCGCCAAGGCGGCCGGCGGCGACGGGGCGCTTACGCCGCGCGCCTCGTTCGACGCCTGGAGCGAGACGGTCCGCGGCCGCTCGCGCCCGTGGAGCACCTCGCAGACCGAGGCCGCCCTGCGCCTGCGCCAGGACCTCTTGGACCTGCGCCGCGCCCGCCGCACGGCCGAGCTGAACAGCCAGTTGCGCGCCACGCTGGACGACAAGGACGACCTGCTGCGGCAGAAGGACTTTCTGCTGCGCGAGGTGAATCATAGGGTCCAGAACAGCCTGGCCCTGGCCGCCGGTTTCCTGACCATCCAGATGAAGACCATCGAGGATCCGGCCGCCCGCGCGCCGCTGGAAGAGGCCAGCCGCCGGCTCACCGCCGTGGGCCTGGTCCACCGCCGGCTCTATCGCGGCGACCAGCTGGAGACGGTGTCGCTCGACCGCTACCTCGTTGAGCTGGCCGAGGAGCTGGTGGAATCCCTGGGCCAGGAGTGGGCGCGGATGCTGCGCGTCGACGCCGCCCCGGCCACGGTCTCGACCGACAAGGCCGTGACCATCGGCCTAGTGGTCACCGAGCTGGTGATCAACGCGGTGAAGTACGCCTATGGCGGCCGGCCGGGCCGGATCGATATCGGCCTGGTCGAACACGGCGGCCGCGTGCGCCTCTCTGTCGCCGACCAGGGCGGCGGCAAGCAGGGCCCTCGCGTCGGCTTCGGCAGCAAGATGATGGACGCCATGGTCCGCCAGCTGGCCGGAACCCTGGCCTATCACGACAACAATCCCGGCGTGCGCGCCGAACTGGACGCGCCGGCGGGGTAATAGCCTTACGCCACCCAGCAGCCCCCCTTTCTTCCCGTCATTCCCGCCCTTGTAGCGGGAAACCCTGGCGCCGCTCGCAGGTGAAGCGCAAGCGCACTGCTGAGCAGTCCGCCCCATCCACCCTTGCGGCTGACAGAGGGCTTCCCGCCACAAGGGCGTGCGTTCACCAGAACCGACAAAAGCTCTCGGTGCTGATTTAGGGGAGCCATCACGGATGGGGGCCAAACTGAGCGTCGCCGAGACCAGCAGCGCGATTGAAGGGAGCTTCGCTAACTAGTCTTCCGCGATGAATTGGACATAATCCCAGCCATCTTCAACGAAGGTGAATTGAGGTAGCCCGGCTTCTTTGCGCAGGCCCTCAGCAAGCCTCCAGGCAGTGCGCTCTAACCGCGCCGCCGTATCTGTAAAACGTACTTCGCTGACCGATATGCTGTCGCCGTCTGTTTATGAGGCTTGGGGGTACAGGTTCGTCGTGTGAGCCACCTAGTAGAAGCTGCACTGGCGATCTTACAATTTTTTGGTGTAACAGTCCTAGCGCTCATCACCGCTAGCACGATCCGCCTGGTGCTCCTGTTCGCAGGCCCACGCGGCGCTGAGCTGGTGGCGGAAGCTAGGACAAGACGCGAGAGACGATGACCAACAAGACCGGCTCCAATCGATCAGTGGATGAGGCTGTGGCCGAGTCGAGAGAGGCAATCAGTGCGCTTTTGAAGAGCTATCGGTTCAAGTCGGGGGCACTCCATGCGCTCGCGAGCCTGGTCCTCGGCCGGGACGCAAACAAGCCGCGCTCGGCCGAGGACGAGCAAAAGCTGATCGACAAGCGCCGCATCTTCGCCTGGGATTGCTGCAAGACGCTCTGCCTGGCCCAAATCGGCACCAACGTCCTGTTCCCGTTGTTTAGCGGCAGTCAGACGGCCACATTGACGTTTGCGGGCGTCACCACGTCGCTGGTGTGCTCGCTGTCGGTCGCCGGCATGATCTGGTATTCTGAGTTCACGAGGTGATGTCCATGGAAGTCAGTGCAGACACCGTTCGCTGGATCGTCTTCGGCACCACCATGCTCGTCGGCGCTGCCAGCGCGGCCTTGACCGTTCAATCGCGCCGGCACGCGAACACGATGAGCCAGGTCGCAGAAGTCAAAGCAAAGCTCGATGCGGAAACTGCGCGCCTTCGTGAGGAGCTTGCGGCAGAGGCCCAGCGCATGAGCGAGGCCCAAAAGGCCCTGGGCGTCAGCATTCAGCCAGGCCAGTTGGGGCCAAGGGCATTCGCCGACGTCGTGCGGGACGCCCAATTGGCTGTTTCGGGGCTAGGTCCCGATATCGAAGTGATGACCCCCAAGGAGGTTCCTCGCTACAAGCGGCCCGCCCCGACCAAGCGTCAGGCGAAGGCCCAGGGCGGGGTCGTCTACGTCAGGACCCAATACGGTCGTGCGGCCGCGACGGCCAAGAAGAAGGCCAAGGTTGCGGCCTCAATGCTGACGGACGTTACCCAAGCCGCCGGCCTCGGGACCATCAAGTCCGAATGAGTTCAACCGCCACCTACGACGGGTTGGCGGTCCTCGGAAGCTTCCACGATTACTCTCGGGACGGCATCATCCTGTGCCTGGAGGGCGGAAAGCGCGTGTTCCTAAACAGGGACATGGCGGCCGACGCCCTCGGGGATATCATGGAGGTGCCGCTGACCAGCCACACCCTCAACGAGGCGAACCGAGACCTCTTCCGCACCCGCCCCCTCATGGAGCGGCTGAAGGGGCTGGGGGCCGAGGTGGACGCGCTGGAGGCCAAGCTCGCCGAGCAGATGGTCGATGTGCCCGACCTTCACCCCAACATGGCCGAGCTTTACCGGCGCAAGGTCGAACGGCTGAGTGAGGCGCTCAGCCAGCCCTAAGAGCGCAACGAAGCGGCCCAGGCGTTGCGGGCGCTGATCAAAGAGATCATCCTCACGCCCGACCCAAACGGGGGTCAGATTTTCGCCGAGCTTCGCAGCGAATTCGAGACCGTCCTCCAGTGGGCGCAGGGCGATGGAGGCCAACGGCTCAACACCGTTGGCGGGTTTCTCGCCGGACCGCTAGCCGTCCCAGAGGACTCTCGGGCGGGAATGACGGGCTATTATGGAGCAGGCGCCCCTTTCCATACCCCCTTGCAATTTTGAGAATGATCGTTCATTTTTTTTGAGAATGAACGTTCATTCCGCCATCGAAATGTCCAATACCTGAGCCACGGTGTCGGACATTACATTTGCGTTATCGACCTTACCTTCGCCGCAACCCGTACCTATCTCACCCATTCGAAAGTGGGCTTTAGGAGCCACGTTGGCTCCGGGCCCAGGGGATGTTGAACTCATGGCAGTGAATTCCTTGTCGGTGATGTCGCCGGACGGCGGCCTGTCGCGCTACCTCACCGAAATCCGCAAGTTCCCGATGCTGGCGAAGGACGAGGAGTTCATGCTCGCCCAGCGCTGGAAAGAGCATCAGGACAGCGACGCCGCGCACAAGATGGTCACCAGCCACCTGCGCCTCGTGGCCAAGATCGCCATGGGCTATCGCGGCTACGGCCTGCCGATCGGGGAAGTGATCTCCGAAGGCAATGTCGGCCTGATGCAGGCGGTCAAGAAGTTCGAGCCCGAGAAGGGCTTCCGCCTGGCCACCTACGCCATGTGGTGGATCCGCGCCTCGATCCAGGAGTACATCCTGCGCTCGTGGTCGCTGGTGAAGATGGGCACGACCGCCGCGCAGAAGAAGCTGTTCTTCAACCTGCGCAAGGCCAAGAGCCAGATCGCCGCCTTCCAGGACGGCGACCTGCGCCCCGACCAGGTCAGCTACATCGCCACCAAGTTGGGCGTGCTGGACAGCGAGGTCATCTCGATGAACCGCCGTCTGGGCGGTCCCGACGCCTCGCTGAACGCGCCCCTGCGCGCCGACGGCGAAAGCGAGTGGCAGGACTGGCTGGCCGACGACGACCAGGTTTCGCAAGAGACCGTGGTCGCCGAGAACCAGGAAAAGTCCATGCGGATGAGCCTCCTGGAAGAGGCCATGGTCGAACTGACCGACCGCGAGCGTCACATCCTGACCGAGCGCCGCCTGAAGGACGACCCGACCACCCTGGAAGACCTGGCCGCCCAGTACGGCGTCAGCCGCGAGCGGGTCCGCCAGATCGAGGTCCGGGCCTTCGAGAAGCTGCAGAAGTCCATGCGCGAGGCGGCCCTCGCCAAGAACATGGTCGAGGCGTAAGGCTCCCCCCTTCGCCTAGCAAGAAGGCCGCCGCGCTCCCCCGCGGCGGCCTTTTTCATGCGTGGACCGGACCCGGATCAGGCCTTGGGCGCGCACTCCCGCACCAGCCGCCGGAAGCCTTCGGAGCGGCCGCCCGGATACTCGTTCGACGGACCGTTCTCGCCGTAGAGCGAGATCATCGGCGCCGTCGCCACGGCGCGGGCCAGGGCTGGCGTCAGCGCCAGGCGCCCGACGATGCTGCGCGCCTTCGGCTCGCCCTTCAGGACCAGGTTCTGCTCGTGCTCCGTTGCCGGGTCCCTGAGGATCAGCAGCAGGTCCCGCAGATCCGTGTCCCAGGTGCGCGGATCGCCCTCGTCGGTGAAGAACTCCAGCCGCAGCGTCGCGCGCTCGCAGGTCGCGCGGAAGGGAATGCTGCCGGGGCCGGCGATGAACTCGGCCACCGCGCCGCGACCGTTCCGTCTGGGCGTGTAGCGCCACAGATCGTAGGCGTCGCCCGCGACCGCCCAGGACAGCTCGTCCAGATCCGCGGCGCGGCAGGCGGCCTTGCTGAGCGTGAAGCGGCCGTAGTTGACGGCCTTGGCCGGCGACGGCGCCAGCGCCTCGCCCCGTCGCGCCAAGTCGATCTCGACCTCGTCTCCGGACCGGCGGACACGCGCCCTCGCCGGCGCGCCCCAGTTGTCCACGAACCGCACCGTCGCGGAGCCGTCCGCCGCCAGGGTCAGGAATTCAGGCGAGAAACTCAGCACCTCGCCGCCCGGCTTCAGGCGGGAGTCGAAGGACACGAACGCCTTCCCAGGGCCGCTCGACGGCGTCCGCCAGACCAGCACGGCCACGCCGTCGCCCGGCAGTCCGGCGTCGGCCGCCTGCAGGCAGAAGCGCTCCTCGACGGGCGCGACGTAGCGCGCCACCCCGGGCGGTGACGCAGCCTGGGCCATCGAGGCCGTCATTGACGCCACCAGCCCGACGACCGCCAGCACCGCCCCGATCCGCCGCACGCCCATCTCCCCCCAAAGTTGAGCGCGAACTTGACCGCGACGCCCGCGCATCGTCAATCGCCGCCTGGGGTTGGCGCGACTTGCTGCTATGATGCCGCTGGTTTCCTCGCCTGCGCGTCACGGCCCGGTCACAAACCGCCTTTTCCTCGCCGCCGACGCGCTCTAAGAGCGTCGCCTTCGATTTTTCCGGCGCTTTCGGGCGCCAATTCAAAGACTTTCCATGACCCGTCACGAACTGAAGACCTGGCCGCAGTATTTCGCCGCCGTCCGCTCGGGCAAGAAGCGCTTCGAGATCCGCCGCAACGACCGCGAATTCAAGGTCGGCGACGTGCTGGTGCTGCGCGAGTTCGATCCCGATCAGGACGTCTATACCGGCCAGATCGAAGAGCGTCAGATCACCTTCCTGCTGTCGGAAGAAGACTACGGCGTCATTCACGGCTTCGTGGCCATCGGCTTCGGCGACGTGGTGCACCACCCGAGCGCCGCCGAGGACCACCCGCTGACCGCCGGCGAGCTGGCCGAGTGGCACGAGACCGCCGCCGCCAACGCCGCCCTGCGCGGCGAGGAAGCCCGCCGGGTGTCGCAGTCCTACACCACCACCGGCATGAGCGTCGCCGCCGACCGCCATGGCGCGGTGGCCAACCTGGCCGAAACCGACGCGGCCTTCCACGCCGCCGCCGCGCGGATCATCCGCAAGGGGTGAGGGTCTGAGGACCGTCAGCCGATGTCGCTGGCGGTCCAATCCTCACAGCGCAATCCTTCGACCCTACCGAACTCGACAAGGTTGCCGGTGATGACGGCAAGGCCACGCGAACGAGCGTGGCCGGCTATAAGCAGGTCGTATCCGCCGATCGGACGCCCGGCTCGTTCAAGGCGGGCTCGAATATCCGCAGCGTGATCGGCCGCATAGGCGTCGAAGGACAGCACCTCTAGTTTGGCGGCGAAACGCTCCACCAAGTCACGATGATGCTCGGGCCGGGCCGACTTGGCCGCACCGTGCAGGAGTTCGGTCAGCACGATCGTCGAGATGCAAAGCGCATCGGCATTGCTGTTGAATCGTTCGCGCAAGCTGGGCGGGCGATCCCTGAGCACACGGATGCACAGGTTGGTGTCCAGCATATAGCGCAGCATCAGAAGCTTTCGCGATCCTGGGCCACGGGCTGATCGCGCTCGCCGAGATCGATACCGGGCTCGTCGAAGAAATCATCCCAAAGTGCGTCGGACGGTACGATGACCCGCCGGTTTCCTTCACGCAGCACGGTCACCGAGCGAACGCCTTCGGGAAAAGCCACTTCCTTGGAAAGTCGAACGGCCTGAGAGCGGTTCGATTGGAACAAGGTGGTCTTGACCATGAAAGATCCCCACTTTGGATATACAGATAGTATATCCCAAAATTCCGCGACCGCCTACACCCCGCCCTCATCGCCGCGTTCCAGGCCGGCCAGGGTCGCCTCGCCCGGCGTTTCCTCGTCGCTGACCTTGCGCAGCACGGCCTGGCGCAGGGCGTAGGCCAGCATGGCCGCCAGGATCAGGGCGTTGAGCACAAACGGGGCCCAGCGCACGGCCTCGTAGAGCAGCACGAACAGCGGCGCGACCACCACGTTGAGGCCGTTGATGGCGGCGATGGCGCCGGCCGCCCCGGCCTGGTCCTTGGCCTCGACCGACAGCGACGCCCCCGCCGTGAAGCCCGGCCGCGCGAAGCCATAGCCCAGCGACGACACCGCATAGCCGATGGCCACCGCCGCATAGTCCGGCGCGAAGGCCACGACCACATTACCCAGGGCCGCCACCCCCACGCCCCAGCGCATCAGTTCGCGCGGGCCCATGGCGAACATCCGGATCAGGCCCCACTGCGCCAGCAGCCCCGCCACCGCCCCGGCCGCCATGGCCAGGGTGATGAAGCCCTGGGCCTTGACCGGCGCGACGCCCAGCTTGTCGATGATCAGAAAGCCCAGGGTCTGGGTCTGGGCCGTCTGGCAGGTGGCCACCAGGAAGCCGAAGATCAGAAAGGGCATCAGGCGAGGGTCGCGCCACAGGCTGTCGCCCCGCCGCAGCGACGGAAAGGCCAGGCGAGCGCGGGGCTGGACCTCGCCCCCGCTGGCCGGACGCTTGGCCTCCTCCAGGCCCCGGTGCACGATCCACATCATCACCGCCGCCAGCCCGGCGAAGGCGAACATCGGCCCGGCCAGGCCCACCACCGGCAGCACGAACAGCGGCGCCAGCAGCGGTCCGACCACCGTACCCAGGCCGAACGCCCCGGCCAGAGTGGCCATGGCCTGAGTGCGCTCCTCGCGCCTGGTGCGCTCGGCCAGATAGGCCTGGGTTGCCGGATTGGCGGCCGAGCCGAACAGGCCAAACAGCGCCCGCGCCAGCAGGAACAGCACGAACACCAGCATCGGCGGGAAGAGGTGGTGCAGCCCGGCGCTGACCACGAAGGCGCACAGGGTCATCGACACGCAGAAGCCGCCCAGCCCCAGCAGGATCAGGGGCTTGCGCCCCCGCACATCCGACCGCTTGGCCCAGAACGGCGAGGACAGCGCCCACAGCAGGGCCGACAGCGAGAAGATCGCCGCCACCATGGCGTCTGGGATGCCGATCTGCCGGCCGATGGCGGGAAGGACGGACAGCATGCCCGTATTGCCCAGCGCCGTGGCCGCCGACACCCCGAAAAGGATGGCGAAGGCCCGCCGGTTGACCTGTTGATCTTGAGCGGCGGCAGACATCGAACAAACGTTAGAGTGCGTTCGTCCCGAGGGGAAGCCCAAGGAAATCCCCAGCGATACCGGGACGCTTTGCCGCAACCCTGGGACGCCCCGAATTAAGGGTCCGCTCATGGCGCGGGCGCGTAGTGGGGCCATGCTGCGTCACATCTCCGTCCCCCACAAACTGCTGCTGGCCTTCGCGGCCATGATCACCATCTGCGGCGCGGCCAGCGCCGTGGTCGCCCTGGACCTGTGGTCGCTGCGCAAGGCGACCGAGATGACCGACGACTCCATGGCCTTGACCATGGCCAGCGCCCGCATGCAGGCCGCGGCCCTGGAGCAGCAGAACGCCATCCTCGGCTATGTCGCCTCGGGCGCCAGCGAGCACATCAAGCGCTTCGACGTGGCCGAAAGGGCCCTGGAGGCCGACCTCGACGCCCTGCGCAACGCCGACGCGGCCGGCGACTACGCGACCGCCGCCGCCAAACTCTCGGACGCCCGCAAGCAGTACAAGGCCGAGGCCCAGGCCCTGATCGCCATGGCCGCCACGCCCGAGGGCCGCGCCCAGGCCGCGACGCGGACGGAGGCCAGCGACCGCCTGGCCGACCTGCGCAAGGTGCTGGCCGAGGTCGAGGCCCAGGAGCATCGCGACGAGGTCGTGCGTTCGGCCAGCCGCGAGCGGGCCTTCGGGCGCGCCTTCCTCGGCATCGTGGTGGGCGGGATCCTCGGCCTCCTCGCCTCGCTGGGCCTGGCCTGGCTGCTGACCCGCGTGCTGGGCCGGCCGGTGACCGCCCTGACCGGCGTCATGACCCGCCTGGCCGGCGGCGACAACGGCGTCGAAGTGCCCGACGTCGACCGCCGCGACGAGATCGGCGCCATGGCCAAGGCCGTGCTGCGCTTCAAGGACGCCGCCATCGAGAAGATCGCCGTCGAGCGTCAGGTCGAGATCGAGCGCCAGGCGGCCGAAGCCGCGCGCCAGTCCGCCGAGGCCGAACGCGAAGCCGCCCGCGTACAATTGGAGGCCGTGGTAGACAGCCTGGCCGGCGGCCTGCGCGCCCTGGCCCAGGGCGACCTGACCCGCCGCGTCGACATCGCCTTCCCCGCCGAATACGAGCGCCTGCGCGCCGACTTCAACGCCGCCATCGCCCAGATGGAGGACGCTCTGAAGGTGATCGTCCGCTCGGCCGGCGGCATCGAGGCCGGCAGCGACGAGATCGCCTGCGCCGCCGACGACCTCTCCCGCCGCAGCGAGCGCCAGGCCGCCAGCCTGGAGGAGACCGCCGCCGCTCTCGACGAGATCACCGCCACCGTCCGCCGCAGCTCGGCGGGCGCCAAGAGCGCGGCCATCGTGGTGGGCGCGGCCCGCAGCGACGCCCAGCGCTCGCGCGTCGTGGTCGGCGACGCCGTCGGGGCCATGACCCGCATCGAGGCCTCCTCGCGCGAGATCGGCCGCATCGTCGGGGTGATCGACGAGATCGCCTTCCAGACCAACCTTCTGGCGCTCAACGCCGGGGTCGAGGCCGCCCGCGCGGGCGACAGCGGCAAGGGCTTCGCCGTCGTCGCCATGGAGGTGCGGGCCCTGGCCCAGCGCTCGGCCGAAGCGGCCCGTGAGATCAAGGTGCTGATCGCCACCGCCGCCCGCGAAGTCGAGCAGGGCGTGTCGATGGTCGGCGAGACCGGCCAGGCCCTTCAGGCCATCGCCGACAAGGTGGGCGAGATCGACGGGCTGGTGGGCGAGATCGCCGCCTCGGCCGCCGAGCAGTCGGCCGGCCTGTCGGAGGTCAACGGCGCCATCAACCTGATGGACCAGACCGTCCAGCAGAACGCCGCCATGGTCGAGCAGTCCACCGCCGCCAGCCACAGCCTCAAGACCGAGGCCGCCACTCTTTCCCACCTGATCGGCCGCTTCCGGGTTGGTGGCACCGCTGCGGCTCGCAAGCCTTCGAGAGCGGCATAGGCCCTGCGTGGTCCCCGCCCTTCGACAGGCTCAGGGTGAGGACCATTTGCGGGTCAAGGCGGTGGAAAAACCTCATCCTGAGCTTGTCGAAGGACGAGGTTTTCGCCCCGGCGGCGACCGCCGCCCAATTCGTCGGCCTGCGCTCAGCCGCCGCACGGACCTGCAAACCGCCGATACCTTGGATTAATCATTAACAGCCATGATGCGGGCTGAATTCTTCGGGGCCTCCTGACGTCATGTTCCAGATCATCGGCATCGTGCTGCTCTTCGGCCTCGTGTTCGGCAGCTACCTGATGGGTGGCGGCAAGATGGACGTCATCATCGAGGCGGCCCCTCACGAACTGATGGCCATCCTGGGCGCGGGCGTCGCCGCGTTCCTGATCTCCAACTCGATGACCGTCATCAAGGCCACCGCCGGCGGCTTCGGCAAGATCTTCGCCGGTCCCAAGTGGAAGGCCGGTGACTATCGCGACCTGCTGGCCCTGCTGTTCCTGCTGACCAAGACGATGAAGTCCAAGGGCGTCATCGCCCTGGAAAGCCACATCGAAAAGCCGCACGACAGTTCGATCTTCTCGCGCTACCCGAAGATCTCGAAAGACCACTTCGCCGTCGACTTCATCTGCGACACCCTGCGGATGATGACCATGAACCTGGAGGATCCCCACCAGGTCGAGGACGCGATGGAAAAGCAGCTCGAGAAGCACCACCACGAGGCGCTCGAGCCGGCCCACGCCCTGCAATCCATGGCCGACGCCCTGCCCGCCCTGGGCATCGTCGCCGCCGTGCTGGGCGTCATCAAGACCATGGGCTCGATCACCGAACCGCCCGCCGTGCTCGGCGGCATGATCGGCGGCGCCCTGGTCGGCACCTTCCTCGGCGTGTTCATGGCCTACGGCCTGGTCGGCCCGATGGCCGCCCGCCTGCAGGCCGTCGTCAACGAGGACGGCGCCTTCTACAAGATCATCCAGGCGGTGCTCGTCGCCCACCTGCACGGCAACGCCGCCCAGATCAGCGTCGAGATCGGCCGCGGCAACGTGCCCAGCGTCTGCCAGCCCAGCTTCGTCGAGCTGGAAGAGGCCCTGTCGCAGATCCCGGCAGAGGGCTGAGCCCGCTCCGACCGTCCGCGTACGGCCAGATCACGCGCCCGTGATCTTTGCTTGCAACGGGGCGTGAAAAGCGGTTCCTTGCCACCATGGCGCCCGGCTCCCACGCCGGGCGTTTCCATTTAGACGTCGCAAGGGATGCCCCGATGACCACCCAAGTCCTCCGCAAGATCCTCATCGCCGGCGCGGCCATGACCGCCCTGTCGCTGGCCGCCTGCGGCAAGAAGGACGAGGCTCCCGCCGCCGACGAGAAGGCCGCCGCGGCCGCCGCCGCCGGCGCCAGCGAAGTGACCGCCGCCGACGCCGGCTCGGCCGAGGACCAGGCCGCCGCCGACGCCAACAAGGCCGCCGCCGACGCCGCCGCCGAACCGGACGCCGTCTCGGCCGCCGAAGGTACGGCCCCGGCCGCCGCCGCAGCTCCTGCCGAAGAGAAGAAGACCGAAGGCCACTGAGCCTTTTCAGGCCTTTTCGAGCTTCGACTATCCGAAGGGCCGTCCGCGAGGGCGGCCCTTCTTCTATGATGGCGCCATGACTTCCGACTCTTCAGACACCGCCTTGGACTCCCCGCTGATCTGGCGCGAGGACGGCCTGCCGCAGTCGCGGCTCTATGGCGACGTCTACTTCTCCAGCGCCGACGGCCTAGCCGAGACGCGGGCGGTGTTCCTGGAAGGCTGCGGCCTGCCGGGCGCCTGGGCGGGGCGCGACCGCTTCGTGGTCGGCGAGCTGGGCTTCGGCACGGGACTGAACATCGCCGCCCTGCTGGATCTGTGGCGGCGGGAGAAGCCGCCGGGCGGGCGTCTCAACATCTTCTCGATCGAGGCCCATCCGATCACCCGCGACGAGGCCGCCCGCGCCCTGGCCGTCTGGCCGGAACTGGGCGAGGCCGCCCAGGTGCTGCTCGACCACTGGCCCAGCGCCGCGCGCGGCTTCCACCGCATCGACCTGCCCGGTTTCGACGCGGTGCTGGACCTGGCCGTCATGGACGTGGCGGAGGCGCTGGAGGCCTGGAGCGGCGCGGCCGACGCCTGGTTCCTCGACGGCTTCTCGCCGGCCCTCAATCCGGCCATGTGGAGCGAGGAGATTCTCGCCGCCATCGCCGCCCGCACAGCGCCCGGCGCACGGGCCGCGACCTTCACCGTCGCCGGGGCCGTACGCCGTGGCCTGGCCGCCGCCGGCTTCGCCTGGGAAAAGCGCCCCGGCTTCGGCCGCAAGAAGGAACGGCTGGAAGCGACCTTCCCCGGCGAGCGCCCCGCGCCGCGTCGACCCAAGAGCCTGACGATCGTCGGCGGCGGCGTCGCGGCGGCCAGCCTGGCCCGCGCCGCCCGGGTCGAAGGCCTGACCGTGACGGTGATCGACGCCGGCCGCGACCCGGCCTCGGGCAACCCGGCCGCCCTGGTCACCCCGGCGCTGGACGCCGGCGGCGGCCCGCGCGCGGCCTTCCCCGCCCAGGCCCTGGCCCGCGCCGCCGCTCTTTACGAAGCCATCCCCGACGCGGTGCTGGCGCGCGGCGTGCTGCGGCTGACGACCGGCCCCAAGGATCCCGACCGCTTCGCCGCCATCACCGGCCAGGAGCTGTTCGCCGCCGGCGAAATGACCGTCTTGGACGCCGGGACGGCGAGCGCCTCTCTGGGCGAGCCGGCGAGCGGCGCGCTTTCCATGGCCCTGGCCCGCGTGGTCGAACCCGCCGCCGTCCTCGCCGCCTGGCGAGGCGAGGCGATCGCCGCCGAGGTCGCGCGGATCGAGCCCAGCGACGACGGCTGGCGGCTGCTCGACGAGGCCGGCGCGGTCCTGGCGACCACGGACGCCGTCGTGCTGGCCGGCGGCGCCGACCTGGTCCGGCTGTGGCCCGAGGCGTCCATCCGCCCGGTGCGCGGCCAGACCAGCTGGACCGGCCACATCGACACGGCGATCACCCCCGCCGCCTTCGGCGGCTACGCCGTTCCCACCCGCGAGGGCGGCGTGCTGTTCGGCGCCACCCATGACCGGGGCGAGACGGCGACCGAGCTACGCGAGGCCGATCACGCCCGCAACCGCGCGGCCCTGGCCAAGGGGCGGCCGGACCTCGCCGCCCGCCTCGCGGATAACCCGCTCGACGGCCGCGCCGCCGTGCGCGCCACGACGGCCGACCATCTGCCCCTGGCGGGCGCGGTTCCCGGCGCGCCGAAGGGCCTCTTCGTACTGGGCGGCCTGGGCGGACGAGGCTTCACCACCGCCCCGCTGCTGGCCGAGCATGTGGTGGCGCTGATGCTGGGCGCGCCGTCGCCGCTGCCGCGGGCGCTGGCGGGGTTGGTGGAGCCCAATCGCTGATCCCTCTCCCCTTGCGGGAGAGGGTGGCCCGCGAAGCGGGTCGGGTGAGGGGTCGAAAGCCCTATCCGCCGCGAACGGCGGGTCGACCGGGTGGGGCCTTGAAGTTCTGAGAGACCCCTCATCCGTCGGCTTCGCCGCCACCTTCTCCCGCAAGGGGAGAAGGATCAAAAGCAAAAGGCCCCGGAGT
>NZ_JBYCZS010000029.1:0-79777 GCF_057586355.1 Caulobacter sp. SRI_008 | reverse complement strand
GCTCCGGGGCCTTTTGCTTTTGATCCTCCCCCGAGTAGCGAAGCGAAACGGGGGAGGGGGACCGCGAAGCGGTGGAGGGGGCGAGGCTGGGCTCGGCGCTCTGTCCCTCGCCCCCTCCGTCACGCCGCGTATCCGCGGCGCGCCACCTCCCCCGCTGCGCGAGGGAGGAGAGGGGCGACGGCTGCCGGCCCACTACGCTGCGCGGCTACATCCTTATCGAGGGTAGGGCTTTCCTGTGGATCCCGCCCCACATATCCCCGCTCTTTTTTGCTCCGAACCCTTCCGAAGAATCCGGAATCGTCGGTTGGCCGACCCCTCCGGTCGCGGAGCTTCGTTAACGCTGCTGCGGCGCTTCGCCGCGCCGAAAAATTCTCATGTGGGCAACCCCTTGATACGCACGGGGAACCTCTAGGCGTTCACAGCTTGTTAACGAAAAACTCGCCTCGGAAGCGTTCCGACCCGTTGACGAAGAGGCGGGGTCTGTGGCCCCATATATGGGCTCTGGGGGCGCAACGCCCACTATATCTAGCGGCTTCGCCGGAAGCGGACGGCTTCTCGCAAGCGCATGGTAAATGGACGGGTTCTGCACATGACCGCTGGTGAAGCGACCAAGATTCAAGCTGCCGCGCGCCCTGCGTCGGCCTTCAAGGAACGTCCGGCCCTGGCGCTGGTGCGCAAGGTCGAGGTCGACCGTTCGCGCGACGCCCTGCTGACCGATTTCGGCAAGACCACGCTGGAAGACCGCTATCTGCTGCCGGGCGAGTCCTACCAGGACATGTTCGCGCGCGTTTCGACGGCCTTCGCCGACGACGCCGACCACGCCCAGCGCGTCTACGACTATATGAGCCGCCTGTGGTTCATGCCGGCCACCCCGGTGCTCAGCAACGGCGGCGCCGACCGCGGCCTGCCGATCAGCTGCTTCCTCAACGCCGTCAACGACAGCCTCGACGGCATCCTGGGCGTCTGGAACGAGAACGTCTGGCTGGCGGCCAACGGCGGCGGCATCGGCACCTACTGGGGCGGCGTCCGTTCGATCGGCGAGAAGGTCAAGGGCCAGGGCCAGACCTCGGGCATCATCCCCTTCATCCGCGTGATGGACTCGCTGACCCTGGCGATCAGCCAAGGCTCGCTGCGCCGCGGCTCGGCCGCCGTCTATCTCGACATCCACCACCCGGAAATCGAAGAGTTCCTGGAAATCCGCAAGGCCTCGGGTGACTTCAACCGCAAGTCCCTGAACCTGCACCACGGCATCTCG
This sequence comes from Caulobacter sp. SRI_008, assembly GCF_057586355.1. Classification (NCBI taxonomy): domain Bacteria; kingdom Pseudomonadati; phylum Pseudomonadota; class Alphaproteobacteria; order Caulobacterales; family Caulobacteraceae; genus Caulobacter; species Caulobacter sp. SRI_008. The sequence goes on along the minus strand of NZ_JBYCZS010000029.1, from coordinate 78,522 downwards.
ATCACCGACGAGTTCATGCACGCCGTGCGTGACGGCCTGAAGTTCGGCCTGCGCTCGCCCAAGACCGGCGAAGTGCTGCGCGAAGTCGAGGCCCGCGGCCTGTGGCAGAAGATCCTGGATCTGCGCATGCAGACCGGCGAGCCCTACCTGATCTTCTCCGACACCGTGAACCGCGCCATGCCGTCGTTCCAGCGCGAGCTGGGCCTGAAGGTGCGCCAGTCGAACCTGTGCAGCGAGATCATGCTGCACACCGGCACCGACCACCTGGGCAAGGAGCGCACCGCGGTCTGCTGCCTGTCGAGCGTCAACGCCGAGACGTTCCTGGAGTGGCGCGACCACCCGACCTTCATCGAGGACGTCATGCGCTTCCTCGACAACGTCCTGCAGGACTTCATCGATCGCGCCCCGGACGCGGCCTCGACCGCCGCCTACGCCGCCATGCGCGAGCGCTCGGTGGGCCTCGGTTTGATGGGCTTCCACTCGTTCCTGCAAAGCCAGAACGTGCCGTTCGAAAGCGCCCTGGCCAAGAGCTGGAACATGCGGATGTTCAAGCACCTGCGCCGCGAGGCCGACAAGGCCTCGATCGCTCTCGGCGAAGAGAAGGGCCCGTGCCCGGACGCCGCCGATCGCGGCTCCAAGGAGCGCTTCTCGCACAAGCTGGCCATCGCCCCGACCGCCTCGATCTCGATCATCTGCGGCGGCACCAGCGCCGGCATCGAGCCGATCCCGGCCAACATCTACACCCACAAGACCCTGTCGGGCTCGTTCGCGGTGAAGAACCCCTACCTGGAGAAGCTGCTCGAGGAGAAGGGCCAGAACACCGACCTGGTGTGGGGCTCGATCCTGGAGAACGAAGGCTCGGTCCAGCACCTGGAGTTCCTGAGCCAGGACGAGAAGGACGTCTACAAGACCGCCTTCGAACTGGACCAGCGCTGGGTGGTCGAACTGGCCGCCGACCGCACGCCGGAAATCTGCCAGAGCCAGTCGGTGAACATCTTCCTGCCCGGCGACGTCGACAAGTGGGACCTGCACATGCTGCACTGGCAGGCCTGGGAGCGGGGCGTCAAAAGCCTCTACTACCTGCGCTCCAAGTCGGTTCAGCGCGCGGCCTACGCCGGCGCCGACGGCAAGGTCGAGGGCGGCTCGGAGGGCTTCGACGTCGCGGAAAAGACCGACTACGAAGAGTGCCTCGCCTGCCAGTAATAAAGGCTGGCTAAGCGACGATTCACCACAGCGGCGCGACATCTCGCGCCGCTGTTTTTCTATGCGGAACCAATACAGTCACTGACTGTTCACCGAACGCCGGGTTTTCCCGGTGGACGTATCCGAAATGCCGGATACGGTGGGCAGGATTGGGATTGGGGAATCCGCAATGCGTATCGTTTGCGTGACGATCGCGACGTGCTGCGGCGCCATGCTGGCGCTCGCGGGCGCGCAGGCTGACGCCGCTGTCCGCAAGGGCAAGCGGGCCAAGCCCGCGCCCGCCGCCGCGCCGTCGCTCAGCCCGACCCTTCAGAAACTGGATCTTGCGCGGCGGGCTCCGGCCCAGCCCTCGGCGGCGGCCTTCGTCGCGCGCCCCGTCGACACCCGCGCCACGGAGGCCGAGGGCGAGGCCTTCGCCATGTCGCCGGCGGGCCTCTACGGCGACGCCAACCTGCTGGACGCCGACCGCTATTACGACGAGCGCGGGCCGGTCAGCTGGCGCTCGAGCAGCGTCGTGGTCGGCGACAACGGCCATGCCGTGGACTCGGTGCGGGTCTCGGTGGCCAGCTCTTCGCGCCTGGCACAGAGCGCGCCGCTCAGCCTAGTGCGCCCGGGCGCGGCCAATTTCGACGCCGACACCGTCGACGTCAGCGTCTCGCGCGGCTGGCCGGCGGCGGCCAAGTTCGGGGCCGGCAAGCTGTCGGTCGACTTCACCCCGCACGCGGGCCTGGGCTTCGGTGGGGCCGGCGGCTCGGCCGAGCTCGGCGGCATGGTGCGCATCGGCAAGAGCAGCGGCAAGAGCGTCGAGGACCGCGTCATCGACGGCCTGGGCGTGCGCGACGGCCGCGAGACCTTCGGCGACCGCGGGCGCTGGTACCTGTTCGCCGGAGCCAGCGGCCAGCTGGTCGGCATGAACCTGCTGCGCGGCCAGGACGGCGACTGGAGCCGGGCCGGCATCACCGCCGACACCACCAGCAAGCTGATCGGCGACGCCCAGGCCGGGGTCGGCTGGCGGCGCGGGGCCATGCAGGCCTCGGTCGGCTACATCCGCCGCGAGATCAAGGCCAAGGACCAGATCATGGGCATGGCCACCCAGGAAGACTCGGTCGTGGCCCTGTCGTTCAGCCTCAAGCCGGAGTGGTGAGCGGGGCCTTCGATGCTCCCTTGGGCCCCCTTTGGACCCCCTCAGGCGTGCGAACCCTTGAGTTTCCGGCCGCGATCATGCAGCTAGCGACCATCCTTCCGTAAAGTCGTCGAGCGTCATGAGCGATAGCGAGCCTCCGCGCCGCAAAATCCTGAGCCTGAAGAGCGGTGTCGCCGCGCCTGGCGGTCCGCCGCCGCTCGAGCGCCTGCAGAAGACGGCCCGGGTGGTGACGCCCGAACCGGCCGCGCCTCCGCCGCCGCCGCAAGTCGGCGACTGGAAGTGCAAGCCCTGCGGCACCCGCTTCGACCCGTCGGCCGAGCTGACCGACGAGGATCACGTGCGCTGCCCGTCGTGCAACGCCCGCCTGGGCGTGGCCGCCGACTTCCGCGCTGATCCGCCCCGCGTCGAGAAGACCCGCGCGCGCTATCTCAAGAAGGCCGGCTGAAGAAAACCCCCTGCCGCGCGTCAGCGCGGAGGCGGCGGACGATCCGAGCCGTCGCCCGGAGGGGGACCGCCCGGCTTGCCGTCAGGTCCACCAGGGGGCGGACCGCCGGGACCCGGACCGCCTTCCGGCGGCGGGCCATCCGGCAGGAACGCCGAGATGCGGTGATTGCTGAGGGTGAAGCGCACCTTCTGGCCCACCGCCACCTCGCCCAGCATGCCCGGCTTGACCGTGGCGAAGGGCATGGTCCCCGCCGGCCAGTTCAGCGGCTCCGAGGCCGCATAGGCGATCGTCACCCGGTCGGCGGCCGCATCGAGCGACAGCACCACGCCGGTGATCACCACCTTGTCGAGATCCGTCTGCTTGGACCCGCCGCCGGGGCCGCCCGGTCCGCCGGGGCCGCCGCCTCCGGGAGGCGGACCGCCGCGACCGCCGCCGGGCGGCTGGGCGTGAGCCGCCGAGACGGCGAGCAGGGCGACGGCGAGGGCGGGAAGGATGAGCTTGCGCATGACCGGACGGGAACGTTGATGTCCGCGCCTGCCTAGCGGGCTTGTGCTGCGGGAAGACTGCGTTCGGTTTCCGGCCTGCAATGCAGGCGAGGGGCAGGCGAGGGGCAGGCGAGGGGCGGGCGAGGTGGAGGCCGTAGCGCCGAGGCGCGGCGGCGGCTAGGGTCGTCGGATGAGCAAGCCGCCTTCAGAGCCGGAACATCCCAAGCCCGTCGTCATCGCGATAGGCGTCAATGGGAAGGTGACCGCCACGGTGGACGGCGAACCCGTCGATCCCGATCAGCTCATGGCCGAACTGACCGCCGCGTTGCCACAAGCCGACAACGACGCCTAGGGTCGTATCGACCGTCAGGCTCGTTGCGCCGCCCTCAGGCCTCGGTCCCGGGATCCAGGCTGATCGCGCCGGGTTCGGGCTTGGGTCGGCCGCCGGGGCGGCGGAAGAGGCCGCGCCAGCCGGTGGGCTCCAGGGCCGGGCTGGTCCAGACCTTGTCGTCGGCCGCCAGGGTCTCTGCCTTGTCGTAGATCTTGCGCATGGTCACGGTGTCGAACCGCAGCATGTTGAAGCCGTCGAAGTCGCCTGGGATCGAGGCCACGCTGAGCGGCAGGTTGTGGCGGGTGCAGAAGCCCTCGGCGAGGCTCAAGGCTTGACGATATGAGAACCGCAGCATGGTCTCGAAGCTGCGGCCCATGATCGAGGCCACGCCCGGCGGGGTCGAGCGCACCGACGGGTCCAGCACCGTGTTGACGATGACGTAGACCCGGCCCCGGCGCACCCGCGAGCCGAGGTTGCGCCAGTGCAGCAGGGCGTCGGGCATCAGGAACAGCGGCGCGGCGACGCCGCCGTCGACATGCATCTCCTGACGCCGCTCGCCGTCGCACTCGACGTCGAACAGCTTGGGCGGGAAGAGGCCGGGCACCGAGGCCGAGGCCACCAGGATCTCGCGGAACAGCTTCACGGCTTCCGGGCCGCCGCGCGTGGCGATGGCCCCCATGTCCCAGATCGTGGCCCGCTGGTTGTCGAGATTGGTGGTGGCGATCAGCAGGCGCCGGCCCTTGGCGTGCTCGACGGCGACGGCCTCGATCAGGGTCTCGTCGACGAAGGGCTCGACCAGGGCGTCCAGGCTCTCGCCCTTGAAGATGCTGGGGCCGAGCGCGGGAGCCAGCCGCCGCAGGCTGAGCAGCTCGGCCGCGTGGCCGCCCAGATAGGCGTCGGTCAGGCGGTCGTCCCAGGCCGGGCCGAGAAAGGCCAGAGGGGCGATCAGGGCCCCGGTCGAGACGCCGGTGACGATGGCGAAGTGCGGCCGCCGGCCGGCCTTGGACAGGCCCGTCAGCACGCCCGCGCCATAGGCGCCGCCGGCCGCCCCGCCCGACAGGGCCAGGATGTTGAACTCGTCCATGCCGATCAGCGAGCGCACCGGCGCCAGGCGGTCGGCGGCGGCCTTCAGCGCGTCCTCGGCCTGCTCGATCGACAGGCGCACGCCCGGAAAGCCGACGGCCTCGGCGTGGGCGCTCGCCAGCGGCGCCGGCAGGCGCTTGCCGCGCAGGGGATCGGGGCCGCGCCAGTCGCGCAGCAGGCTCTGGATGGTGATCCGGGTCTCGGTTCCGGTCGGCTCGTTCCCGTGCGGTGCTCCGTCGCGGGCCATGCGGATCAGGCCCGGGCGCCGGCCAGGACGACTCCGACCAGGACGGCCGCGTAGTGCAGGCCCGCGCCGCCGATCACGTGGCCGTGCCAGATGGCGCGGCGGAACTTCAGCCGGCGCATCAGGTAGAACACCGTGCCGGTGGAATAGACGATGCCGCCGATGGCCAGCAGCAGCAGGGCCACCCACGACAGGCCCTCGATCATCGGCTTGATGGCCACCAGCACCAGCCAGCCCATCGCCATGTAGAGGCCGACCCAGAAGCGCTTGTCGAGGCCCGGCAGGAACAGCTTGGCCAGCACGCCGAGGCCAGCGATGCCCCAGACGGCGGCGGTCATGCCGATGGCCCACCAGCCGGTCAGGTTCTGGGTGGTGAAGGGGGTGTAGGAGGCGGCGATCATGATGAAGATGCCGGCGTGGTCGAAGCGGCGCAGCAGCGGCTGCCAGCGCGCCTTGGAGAAGTTGTAGGCGGTCGACAGCGACAGCATGGTCACCATGCCCACCGTATAGACCCCGATGGCCGCCATCTGGCTCAGCGAGCCCAGGCCGAAGGCCAGGCCCAGCAGGATGCCGCCGCCCAGCAGGGCGCAGGCGAGGCCCGCCAGGTGCACGATCAGGTCGGCCAGCTTCGCGCCGGACGTGGGATAGTGCTTGGTGAAGTCTGAGATCGTCATGGCCCGCCCAGCCTAGTCGAATTGGGTGACGTATAAACGCCGATCATCATGGCGCCGAAAGGGCATATCGCAAGCGCGACCGTTCATCACATCAGCCCCATCAATCCGTCCCAGGCCAGCTTGGTTCCGACCAGGATCAGCAGGACGTAGATCACCTTGTAGAAGCCCTCGGCCGGAACGCGCCGCACCAGCCAGACGCCGGCCCAGGTCGATGCCAGGGCCAGGGGCGTCAGCACGGCCACGGCGGTCAGCACGCTGGGCGTGAACTGGCCGAGCGCCAGATAGGCCGGCATCTTCATCCAGTTGACGATGGCGAAGAAGATGGCGCTGGTGCCGACGAAGACGTCACGCGGCAGGCGGCGCGGCAGGACGTAGATCTGGAACGGCGGGCCGCCGGCGTGGGAGATCTGGCTGGTGAAGCCCGAGGCCATGCCGCACAGCGCGCCCAGCCACGGCCGGCCGGGCGTGGCCTCGATCGCGGCGGCGGCTTTGACCGCCCGCTCGGCCCACAGGCGCTGGGCGGCGAACAGCACCGACACCAGCCCGACCGCCAGCTCCACGGCCGACGACGACACCAGCGCCGCCAGGGCCCAGCCCAGGAAGATGCCGACCGCGGCCGGCGGGACCATCAGGATCAGCAGGCCCTTGTCCCAGGTCTTGCGATAGGACCAGACGCCGACGACGTCCTGAAGGATCAAGAGCGGCAGCAGGATCGCCGCGGCCTTCACCGGCCCGACCGCAAGGGCCAGCAGGGGCGTGGCCACCACCCCGATCCCCGCGAACCCGCCCTTGGCCAGCCCCACCAGGATCACGGCGGGAACGGCGACGGCGTAGAAGAAGGGATCGGTGAGCATGGCCGGGGCTTAGCAGGCGGCGGCCGGACGGGCCATGGGGGGTGGGTGATGACTTGAGGCTCAAACATCAATGCCCCCTTGGTCGTCATCCCGGCCGCAGCGAAGCGGAGAGCCGGGACCCAGGGGCGACCGCAGTGCGCCGGCCCCTGGGTCCCGGGTCTGCGGCGCTGCGCGCCTTCGCCCGGGATGACGAGTAAAATACGTAGCGGCGTTCCGGCTCCCTACACCAGCGGCGGGTTCACCTGCCGGAAGCCGCCTTCGCGCCAGTAGGGGTAGTAGGGATAGGCCGGGGTGACCGCGCTGGCGGCGTCCAGCGCCGCGACCTGTTCGGGGCTCAGGCTCCAGCCGACGGCGCCGAGGTTCTGGCGCAGCTGCTCCTCGGTGCGGGCGCCGATGATCACGCTGGAGACCGTGGGGCGGCGCAGCAGCCAGTTGATGGCGATCTGCGGCACGGTCTTGCCGGTCTCGGCGGCGATCGCGTCCAGGGCGTCGACGATGCGGTAGAGGCGCTCGTCGTCGACCGGAGGGCCGGCGTCGGCGGTCTGGTGCAGGCGGCTGGTCTGGGGCAGCGGCTGACCGCGGCGGATCTTGCCCGTCAGACGGCCCCAGCCCAGCGGGCTCCAGACCACGGCCCCGACGCCCTGGTCGGCGGCCAGCGGCATCAGCTCCCACTCGTAGTCGCGGCCGGCCAGCGAGTAATAGGCCTGGTGGGCCACATAGCGCGGCCAGCCGTGGCGGTCGGCGGCGGCCAGCGATTTCATGAGCTCCCAGCCGGCGAAGTTGGAGGCGCCGACATAGAGCACCTTGCCGGCGCTCACGAGGTCGTCGAGGGCCGACAGGGTCTCCTCCACCGGGGTCGTCCCGTCGAAGGCGTGCAGTTGCAAGAGGTCGATGCGGTCGGTCTTCAGCCGCTTCAGCGCCGCCTCGACCCCGCGCACCAGCCGCAGGCGCGAGGCCCCGGCGTCCAGCGGCCCTTCGCCCATCGGCAGGCCGAGCTTGGTCGAGATCAGCGCCTCGTCGCGGCGGCCGGCCAGGGCTTCGCCGAGGATCTCCTCGGAGGCGCCGTTGGAATAGACGTCGGCGGTGTCGAACAGGGTGACGCCGGCCTCCAGGCAGATGTCGATCAGCCGCCGGGCCTCCTCGACGCGGGTGTCGCCCCAGGCGCTGAACAGCGGCCCCTGGCCGCCGAACGTACCCGCGCCGAAGCTGAGGGCGGGGACCTTGAGGCCGGACCGGCCGAGCGTGCGGTATTCCATGGGAAGTCTCCTGAGGAAGACGGGGGAAGGGATCCCGGCCGGTCGGCGATAGCGCTCCCGCAGGAGCGGTTCTTGCTCGATCCGACTTTCGGCTTTGGGGCTAACTCCTCCCCCGTTTCACGGGGGAGGAGATTGGGCGCTACGCCGCCGCCAGTTTCTCGCGGCGCTCCAGGCCAAGGCTCAGCGCGGCCAGGACCAGGGCGCCCAGCGGCACCAGGGCGGCGATCGGGGCGATGGCGGCGAGGCCCGCGCCGTGGGCGATCACCGCGCCGCCCAGGGCCGCGCCGATGGCGTTGCCGAGGTTGAAGGCGGCGATGTTGAGGCTGGAAGCCAGGCCCTGGCCCGCGCCGCCGGCCTGGCTGAGCACCCGCATCTGCAGCGGCGCGACGGTGGCGAAGGCGGCCGCGCCCAGCAGGAAGGCGGCCAGCACGGCGCCGACCTTGTCGTGGAAGGCCCAGCCCGAGGCCAGCATGACCACGGTCAGGACGGCGATGCTCCCGGCCAGGGCCGCGTTGAGGTTCCTGTCGGCCCAGCGGCCGCCCAGCAGATTGCCGGCCACCAGGCCCGCGCCGAACACCAGCAGGATCGGCGACACCGCTGCCTCCGAGAAGCCGGCCAGCTGCGTGAGGATCGGCTGGATGTAGGTGAACACCGCGAACACCCCGCCAAAGCCCAGCACGGTCATGACCAGGCCCAGCTGAACCTGCGGACGGGCCAGAACGGCGAACTCTTCCTTCAGGGGCGCGGGCTCGGCGGCCTTGTCGCCCTTGGGGACCAGCAGGGCCAGGATCACCAGCGCCAGGGCGCCGATGGCGGCCACCGCCCAGAAGGTCGAGCGCCAGCCGAAGGCCAGGCCCAGCCACGCCCCGAACGGCACGCCCAGCAGGGTGGCCAGGGTCAGGCCGGTGAACATGATGGCGATGGCCGAGGCCTTGCGCTCGGGCGCCACGAGCGAGACGGCGACCAGCGAGCCGACGCCGAAGAAGGTGCCGTGCGCCAGGGCCGTAACGATCCGCGCCCCCATCAGGAGAGCGAAGTTCGGCGCCAGGGCGGCGGCCAGGTTGCCCAGGGTGAAGATGGCCATCAGGGCCAGCAGCGTGGTCTTGGGCGGCAGGCGGCGCGTGGCCAGGGTCAGGATCGGCGCGCCGACGAAGACGCCCAGGGCGTAGCCCGTGGTCAGCCAGCCGGCCGTGGGGATCGAGACGCCGAGGTCGGCCGAAACCTGCAACAGCAGGCCCATGATGACGAACTCGGTGACGCCGATGCCGAAGGCGCCGACGGTCAAGGCATAGAGGGCGAGGGGCATGACGGCCGGCTCCGGTGAATGTGCGGACCGTCAGATAGCGTTGGCGTGTTCGATGAATTAGATTGCCGGAAGGATCATCACTTGTGAATTGAAGGCGCGATGGCGCGACAGGAAATCAATCGCACCGCCGAGATGGAGGTCTTCGTCCGGGTGGTGGAGCAGGGCGGCTTCTCGGCCGCGGCGCGCTCGCTCCGGATGACGCCGTCGGCGGTCAGCAAGCTGGTGGCCCGGCTGGAGGCGCGGCTGGGCGCGCGGCTCGTCAACCGCTCGACCCGCAAGTTGATCCTGACCGCCGAGGGCCAGACCTTTCACGAGCACTCGCTGCGGGTGCTGGCCGACCTCGACGAGGCTGAGCGCGCCGTGGCCGCCAGCGCCGCCCCGCGCGGCCGGGTGCGGGTCAATTCCAGCGTGCCGTTCGGCCAGCACTACCTGCTGCCCCTGGCCCCGAGGTTCCTGGCCGCCCACCCCGACATCCAGCTCGACATCACCGTCACCGACCAGGTGATCGACCTGATGGACGAGCGGGCCGACGTGGCGATCCGCGTGGGGCCTATGCGGGCCTCGCAGTTGATGGCCCGCAAGATCGCCCAGAGCCGCATGGTGCTGGTCGCCTCGCCGGCCTATCTGGCGGGCGCCGAGACGCCCGCCCATCCCGACGATCTGCCCCGCCACGAGCTGATCACCTTCAACTTCGCCCGCCACTGCGACTCCTGGCCGTTCCTGATCGACGGCGAAGGGGTCTTCCGCCCGGTCCACGGCCGCGCCGAGGTCGGCGACGGCGAGAGCGCCCGCGTGCTGGCCCTGGCCGGCCAGGGGATCGCGCGGCTGTCGGTGCTGCACGTCGGTCCCGACATCGCCGCCGGGCGGCTGGTCCCGGTGCTGGAAACCTTCAATCCCGGCGACATCGAACTGATCCACGCCGTCTATGTCGGCCACGGCGGCCAGCTGCCGGCCCGGGTGCGAGCCTTCATCGACTGGCTGGCGGGCGAGGTGACCGTGGGCAAGGGCGAACCGGCGGCGCTGGCGCAGTTCGCCACTTGATCCCTCTCTCTTAGAGAGAGGGCGGGGCCCGCCGCGAAGCGGTGGGAGGGTGAGTGGTTACACCTTTAGCCGGCGTGCCGGCACTGCGCCCGCAACAGCGCCAAGATCGTCCAGGGGCTTCGCCTACCCACTCACCCTCCCACGCCTACGGCGCGGGCCCCTCCCTCTCTCCATGAGAGAGGGTTTCGACGCAGTGGGAGTGACGGGAAGGTGAGGAGAGGGATTTTTACCGCGCCACTTTGCCGTAGGCGCTGATCGCGGCGGCCATTTCGGGCGTGGCTTCGACCGTCGGCGCGGTCGCCTCGGGCGCGGCGCCGCCGGCCAGGCGGGCCTGGGCTTCGGGCGAGAGGGTGACGGTGTCGCGTAGGGTTGAGGACGGCTGGGCGGCGTCGCGGTCGGATTGCAGGCGGGCGCGGTAGTCGCCGACGGTGGCCGGCCCCTTGGCGCCGGGCACGCCGACCTGCAGCGAGGCGACGATGGTCTGGTCGGTTTCGGAGAGGCCGTCGAAGGCGTCCAGCGCCTTCTGCTGGGGAACCGGCGGGGCGGCGTCTGAGCCGGCCCAGGCGGCCTTGGTGAAGGTGTTCAGCGCCGACTGCACGGTCTTGGCGAAGGGCGACTCGTTGAGCGCCTGGGAGAGGCCCGCGCGCTCGCCGTGGCTCGCGCCGGCCCAGCGGTCGGCCAGGGCGTGATAGGCGCCCAGCTGCTGGTCCAGTCCGACCGATCCCGTGGTGTCGTTGAGCGCGGCCGTCGCGGCCGCCGTCCCCCCGGGATAGGCGACGGGGGCGGCGAAAGCGCCCGTGTCGGTGGTCGAAAGCTGCGAAATCTTCATCCTGCCGACAGCCATCGCGCCCGCGCGGTGAAGAGGGGGTGAACGCTCGCGCCAGGGCTGCGCGGCATGCTGTCGCGCCTGGAGCAGGGGGCTCCCGCCATGCGGCGAGAGCCCCGATCAGCGTCAGCCGCCGAACAGCACCTCGGCCACCTGCACGGCGTTCAGCGCCGCGCCCTTGCGCAGGTTGTCGCCCACGACGAAGAGCGCCAGGCCGTGTTCGACTGTCGGGTCGGGACGCACGCGGCCGACGAACACCGGGTCCTGGCCGGTGGCGGCGAGCGGGTTGGGCACGTCGTCCAGCACCACGCCCGGCGCATTGCCCAGCAGCTCCAGCGCTTCGGCCACCGAGATCGGCCGCTCGAACTCGGCGTTGATCGACAGGGCGTGGCCGCTGAACACCGGCACCCGCACGCAGGTGCCGCTGACCGGCAGCTCGGGCAGGTCCAAAATCTTGCGGCTCTCGTCGCGCAGCTTCAGCTCTTCCTCGGTATAGCCGTCCTCGCCCAGCACGTAGTTCAGCGGCACCACGTTGTAGGCCAGCGGCACGGCCCACTTCTGCGGTTCGGGCAGGGGGGCGGCGTCCGGCGACAGGGCCAGGCCGTCGAGGTCGCCGGCGGCGCCCGCCTGCACCTGCTCGGACAGCACCCGGATGCCCTCGACCCCGCCGCCCGAGGCGGCCTGGTAGGTGCTGACGGTCAGGCGCTTGAGGCCGGCGCGGTCGTGCAGCGGCTTGAGGGCCGGCATGGCGGCCATGGTGGTGCAGTTGGGGTTGGCGACGATGCCCTTGGGGATCACGGCCAGGGCGTCGGGATTCACCTCCGACACCACCAGCGGCACGTCTGGGTCGCTGCGCCAGGCCGAGGAGTTGTCGATGACGATCGCCCCGGCCGCGGCGGCCTTGGGCGCCAGCTCGCGCGAGGTGTCGCCGCCGGCCGAGAAGAACACGATGTCGAGGCCGGCGAAGTCGGCGCTGGCGGCGTCCTCCACCGTCACCGACCCGTCCTTCCAGGCCAGGGCCTGGCCGGCCGAGCGGGCCGAGGCGAACACGCGCAGCGAGGCCAGCGGGAAGTCCCGCTCGGCCAGCAGCTTCAGCATCATGCCGCCGACCAGGCCGGTGGCGCCGACGACGCCGACGTGCGGCGGGTTCGAACGGGAAAACTTGGGGCTCATGGTGGTGCGTCTCCTGGTGAGGTGGAGCGCGGGGAGCCGTCAGATCTCGTGGTCAAGAGAGCCGCCCCGCGCAGTGCGGGGCTGGTCTGGGGATGCTTGCGTTAGATCGCGCGCATACCCGCCGCCCCGCCGAAGCGGGTCGTTTTGCGGGTAATAATTTTGGTCGCGGCGAAGTGCATCGAGCGGGTTGATAGCGGGCAAGCGGCGCCGCGTAAAGGTATCCCTCTCCCGCAAGGGGAGAAGGATCAGGTTTGCGCCCCCTTGCTCTCCCACCCGTCCACGAACGGGAACCGCTTGTCCCAGAACTCCGCCAGCCGTGGATCGGCGTCCACCCGGCGCACCACGTTGGCCATCTTCGGCGCGCGGTCGTAGAACCGCACCCGGCGCGAGCCCCAGCGGCTGACGACGGCGACATAGAGGTCGAGCACGGTCAGCTCGTCGCCGAGGATGTAGGCGCCGGGCTCGACCTGGGCGTCCATCATCGCCCAGCAGTCGGCGATGCGGTCGGCGGTGGCGGCCTTGATGCGGGCCTGCGCTTCCGGATCCGGCCCGGCCAGCCGCGAGGGATCGTCGCGCACCCAGAACAGCGAATAGATCGAGGCCGGGATGAAGGTCATCCAGCGCAGGAACTGGCCCCGGCGCGGATCGCCGATCCCCGGCCCCAGCCGCGCCTCGGGGTGGTTGTCAGCCAGCCAGATCAGGATCGCCGCGCTCTCGGTGATCGTCTCGCCGTCGGGGGTGACAAGGGCCGGGATCTGCTTCATCGGATTGACGCCGACGACCTTGGCCTGCTGCGCCTCGCCCTCCCAGGTGGGCGCCTCGATGACCGTGTAGGGCTGCCCCAATAGGGTCAAAGTCGCTTCGACGGGGACCGAGCCCGAGCCAAGCGCGCCGAAAATTTGAAACATCAAACGCTCCTTTGCGATTCGCTCGGAGTCTGCTCGGTGCTATGATTCGCTGAGCGAGGATGTATGGCTAGCCTGCAGAACGAGATTGCCGCCTATGAAGGTATGCGAGCTGAGCTTGAAGCTGGGCACCTTGGCGAATGGGTTCTGATACACGAAGGCCAATTGGAAGGCGTCTATTCCGATTTCGCCGAAGCTGCTTCCGATGCCGTTAGACGATTTGGAAGGGGCCCCTACCTAATTCGTCAAGTCGGAGCCCCCGCCATTTCACTACCAGTATCGTTAATGTACGGTCCGGTTAATGATGCGGGCCAATTGCGGATATGAAGGTGGGAGTGAGGTTCGCGCCAGCGACCTGCTAATACGTGGCGGGCCCACTCTGCTTGTGAATATCGGATTTGATCCCGAATATGATCCAAGCAAGCCGAGCCGCGTAGCTCGTCTCCCTGCGAAGGGCGTCCAGGCGCTTATCGATACCGGTGCGACCGATTGCTGCATCGATAGTGATCTCGCAATGCAGCTAAAACTGCCGGTGATTGACCAGGGTGTTTGCAATGGGATTTCGGGGCCGATGCCCGTCAATGTGCATCTCGCGCAGATCCATGCGCCGGATCTAAACTTCACGCTTGTTGGGCGCTTTGCAGGGGTGCAACTCGGCGGCGGCCAACGGCATTCCGTCCTGATTGGTCGAACGTTTTTGCGCTATTTCCGACTTGAGTATGACGGCGATAGCGGAGCCGTTTGGCTGTCGGACCCGTATTAGTTTTTCCACATATTTTGTGGTTATCGAGTTGGTGACCACAAGATGTTGATCGCCTCTTCGAGCCGAATCGCGCTTCCTTAGGCTTCCGGCCAGCTTCCAAAGGGGATCACAATGAACGTCGCAAATTTTGCACTGAGTGCGACTCCCGGCCTCATGATCCCCTCGGGCGGCTACAAGCCCTTCCGCTATCCCTGGGCCTATGACTTCTGGAAGAAGCAGCAGCAGGTCCACTGGATGCCGGAAGAGGTGCCGCTGGGCGAGGACCTCAAGGACTGGGCCGTCAAGCTGAACGACAAGGAGCGCAATCTGCTGACGCAGATCTTCCGCTTCTTCACCCAGTCCGACGTCGAGGTGCAGGACAACTACATGGAGCGCTACGGTCGGGTGTTCAAACCGACCGAGGTGAAGATGATGCTGGCCTCGTTCGCGAACATGGAGACGATCCATATCGCGGCCTACGCCCTGCTCCTCGAGACCATCGGCATGCCCGAGACCGAGTTCTCGGCGTTCATGGAATACGAGGCCATGAAGGCCAAGCATGACTACATGCAGACCTTCGGCGTCGACAGCCACGCCGACATCGCCCGCACGCTGGCCATGTTCGGCGGCTTCACCGAAGGCCTGCAGCTGTTCGCCTCGTTCGCGATGCTGATGAACTTCCCGCGCTTCAACAAGATGAAGGGCATGGGCCAGATCGTCTCGTGGTCGATCCGCGACGAGAGCCTGCACTGCGACGGCATCATCAAGCTGTACCACGCGTTCAACAAGGAGACCGGCGCGGTCACCAAGAGCGTGGCCGACGACATCGTCGACTGCTGCAAGACCGTGGTCGGCATGGAGGACAACTTCATCGACCTGGCCTTCGAGGCCGGCGACATCCAGGGCATGACGCCCGACGACATCAAGCAGTACATCCGCTTCGTCGCCGACTGGCGCCTGCGCCAGCTGGACCTGCCGGAAGTCTACGGCGTGAAGGAAAACCCGCTGCCGTGGCTGCAGGCCCTGCTCAGCGGCGTCGAGCACGCCAACTTCTTCGAGGCCCGCGCCACGGAATATTCCAAGGCCGCGACCAAGGGTCAGTGGCACGGCGCCGACGGCGTGTGGTCGAGCTTCGAGGCCATGCTCCAGAAGCGCACCGACATCGTTTCGGCCGACCACTGAGGTCCGCGAAACCGTCGTGACGAGATTGACGCCGCCCGCTAAGCCGGGCGGCGTTTTTCGTTCTGGAGAGCATGCATGCGCATCGCGGTGATCGGTCCCGGCGCGGTCGGCGGGACCCTGGCGGCCTGGCTCTCCCAGGTCCACGACGTGACCCTGTGCGCCCGTACCGCCTTTACGCGGCTGGAGGTCGAGACGCCGGAGCGCACCCTGGCAGCGACGCCGACAGTGCTGACCGATCCGGCGAAGGCGACGCCCCACGACTGGGTGCTGGTCACCACCAAGACCTATGACGCCGCCGGCGCGGCCGCCTGGCTGGCCGGGTTGGTCGGCCCCGACACGCGGGTGGCGGTGCTGCAGAACGGCGTCGAGCACGTCGAGCGCTTCAGCCCCTACCTGCCGGCCGAGCGCATCGTCCCGGCGGTGGTCGACATCCCGGCCGAACGCACAGCGCCCGGCGTGATCCGCCAGCGGCGGCTGGGCTGGATCAAGGTTCCCGCCGGGGCGGCGGGCGAGGCCTTCGCCGGCCTCCTGGCCCATACGCCGATCGAGGTGGCGACCACCGACGACTTCAAGACCGTCGCCTGGCGCAAGCTGGCCCTCAACTGCGCCGGCGCCGTCAGCGCCCTGACCCTGAAACCGGCCGGCGTCGCCCGCCGCGACGACATCGCCGCGATCATGCGCGACCTGGCGGCCGAATGCGTCGCCGTCGGCCGCGCGGAAGGCGCCGACCTGCCGCTGGAGCTGCCGGACGAGGTGGTGGCCGGCTATCGCACCAGCCCGCCGGACTCGATCAATTCCCTGCACGCAGACCGCCTGGCCGGCCGTCCCATGGAGATCGACGCCCGCAATGGCGTCATCGTCCGCAAGGGCGCCGCCCACGGTGTCGCCACGCCGGTCAACGCCATGGTGGTCGCCCTGCTGGAGGCGGCGGGAGAGTAGGGCGGGGCAAGCCTTGTCATGACCAACGGTTTGCGGCGTCATGGCGCCATGAGGACTCTCGCCGCCGCGGTCGTCGCCCTGATGGGCCTGCAGTGCTGGTCGGAGGCGTCGGCTTGCAGTCGCGCCCACAATCCAGGCGTGATCGCCCTTACGCAGGACTGGCGCGAAGACTTCGGGCAGGCGTTCGCGCGGGCGAACGGCGTCCATATCATTTCGGTCAGCGACGCCGGCAAGCACGGCGACGGCGCGTGGACGATGTTCTGCGATTTCTACGACTTTGGTCCTCCGCCGTTGGAACGACGCGCCTCGAAAGCCAAGAAGGCTGAGCGTGAGGCCGAGTTGCGGCGGGTCGAACAGGCCAGCGAGGCCTGCCAGGCCGGAGAGGCGAGGGTTCACGTCCTAGAGACGTTGAAGGGGCGCGCGCCCGCCGACTGGGTCGAAGCCAACGCTTTCATCACGGTGACCGACGCCCCGCCGGCCGAGCCTCTGCTGCATTGGAACGATGGGACGGCCGTCTGGGGCGCACGCCTCGAGAACCATGCCGGGGCCAACTGCGACGGCGTGGTCTTCTCGCGCCGGATGAGCAGCCGGGCGACCTATCTGGTCTTCACGTTCGAGCGCGACGAGCCCCCGCCGGTCATCACCCACGCTTTCCTTGTCAATGACTCCGCGCCGTTCCTGGCCGAGGCGCGCCGGCTGGCGCGCCTCGCGCCCTGATGTCGGCTTAGGTCTTCAGGAAGCCGCCCAGCAGGTCGCCGACCGCGCCGCCGATGCCTTCGTCGGGCAGCTTGCCGCCCGGGGTCAGCTGGTCGACCAGGCCGGGCAGAATCTCCGACAGCTTGGCGGCCGCCGTCTGCGGATCGACGCCCAGCTTCTCGGCGAACTGGCCGACGGCGCCCGAGCCGAGCACGGCCTGGATCTGTTCGGCCGAGACCGGCAGGTTGTGGCCGCTGGCGACCCACGACTGGGCGACTTCGCCCAGGCCGCCCTTCTGGAAGGCGTCGACGAGGCCGCCGACCCCGCCGGCCACGCCCAGGCTCTTGACCGCTTCGGCCAGGTCGCCCTGGCCGCCCAGCAGACCCGTCAGATTGTCCAGCAGACCCATGGTGTCGCTCCGCTCGATCGCCGCCGACCCGTCGCGGGTCCGCTGACGTCGCGCCATTAAGACCCCGAGGCCGGCGAGCGGCCAAGAGAAAAGGCGCGAGCCGGAGCCCGCGCCTTTCTCGACGTCGCGATGGCTGCGCGGTCGGTTACGGCCGGTCCTTCTTGGGGATGGCGGCGATCTCTTCCGGCGTCAGCTTGGTGATGGTCTTGGCGCGGATCGGCATGGCGAAGCCGCTGCTGTCGGAGACCTTGAGGTCCAGGTCGATCGGGTTGCAGACGGTGTCGATGCCGCGGACGGTCGAGATCAGGAAGTTGCCCGGCCAGGTCAGCTGGTTGCTGCCCCAGGCGAGGTCGACCTTGTAGACGTCGCGATTGCGCACCTTCATGTAGAGGGTGTTCTTGTCGGGGGCGCTCCAGCCCTGCCAGTCCGACAGCTGGAAGCACTGGCGCTGGGCCTTTTGCGGCGCGGCGGCGGTTTCTTCGGGGCTGTTGGCGGCCAGAGCCGGGGCCGCGAGAAGCGCGCCGGCCAGGCCGGCCCCAACCAGCGTGGCATGGGCGATGGTTTTCAGCTTGACCATAGCGTTTGTCCTTACAGTCCCTCTCGCGAAAGATTGGGCCTGACGAGGCCGCCGTCAATGGTCAAGGCGTCCCATTTTTGGGCCGGGGAGGGGAAGGTTTCCCACCTCACGGCCCTCTCCCCGCCTTCCTGGGCCCTGTGCCCAGGATCCAGGGTTCAGCCTGCTCAGACCTTTGTCGTTGGAGCGAGGTCTGAGCAGCGGCCGGCATGGGCCCTCGCCACAGGGGCGAGGGAGGCGGTGTTGGGGACATTGGGGATCAAGCCCCACCCCCCAAACCGCAAAACCCCCGCGAAAGCGGGGGCCCAGGCTTTTTCTGAAACGCGGGGCGCTCGACGATAAAACGCCTGGGTCCCCGCTTTCGCGGGGATTTTACGGAGGAAAGTATCAGGCGGTGGCCGAAGCCTCCTCAGGCTGGATGTCCTCCAACTCCCCCTCCCACTTGGCCACCACGGCCGCGGCCACCGAGTTGCCGACCACGTTGGTCGCCGAGCGGCCCATGTCGAGCAGGTGGTCGACGCCCAGGACCAGGGCGATCCAGGCCTCGGGCAGGCCGAAATAGGTCAGGGTGGCCATGATCACCACCAGCGAGGCGCGCGGCACGCCGGCGATGCCCTTGGAGGTGACCATCAGCAGCAGCAGCATGAAGATCTGCTGCTGGATCGTCAGGTGCACGCCGTGGGCCTGCATGATGAACATGGTGGCGAAGGTGCAGTAGAGCATCGAGCCGTCGAGATTGAACGAATAGCCCAGCGGCAGGACGAACGAGACGATGCGGCGGCGCACGCCCACCTTGGGCAGGCTGTCGAGGATGCGCGGATAGGCGGCTTCGGAGCTGGCGGTCGAGAAGGCCAGCAGGGCCGGCTCGCGGATCACCCCGAACAGCGGGATGGCGCGCTTGCCCAGCACCACGAAGGCGGCGGCGAACAGCAGCACCCACAGCGTGCCCATGGTGGCGTAGAAGCCCAGCACGAACTTGGCGTAGGTGCCCAGCATGGCCAGGCCTTGCGTGGCGATGGTCGAGGCCAGGGCCGCGAAGATCGCCAGCGGGGCCAGCTTCATGACGAAGCCGGTGACCTTCAGCATGATCTGGGCGCACTGTTCCACGAGGTGCAGCACCTGCGGGGCCTTGTCGTCGAGCGCGGCGACGGCGGTGCCGACGAACAGCGAGAAGACGACGATCTGCAGGATCTCGTTCTTGGCCATGGCGTCGAAGATCGAGGTCGGCACCAGGTGGGTGATAAAGCCCTTCAGCGTGAAGGCGTCGGTCGAAGCGGCGGGCTTGGACGAGACGGCGGCTTCCACGAGATGCAGGCCATGGCCCGGCTGCAGCAGGTGCACCATCAGCAGGCCCAGCAGCAGCGACACGGCCGAGGCGCCGATGAACCAGCCCAGGGTCTTGGCGCCGATGCGGCCCACCGCGGCGGCGTCCTCCATGTGGGCGATGCCGGCCACCAGGGTGGTGAACACCAGGGGCGCGATGATCATCTTGATCAGGCGCAGGAAGATGTCGGTGATCAGGCTCAGGCCCGAAGCCGCCGACTTGGCCCCCTCGGCGTCGAGGAACTGGTTGCACCCCCAGCCGACGAGCACCCCCAGCACCATCGCGCCGATGATCAGATAGGCGAAGCGTTTGTTCATCCCGGGTCCCCTGGGCCCGTCGGCGTCGACGGCTGGCTTGTGGAGGAACGACGCGCGAGAGGGTCCGCGCCGCCATTCGCTCCTTATTTGAGCATTTCCGCCCTTGTGGCCGACGAACCTGGGTTCGTCCATGCCCTAGAGGTGATCTTGGTCGGCTTGCCTGGCGTCACGCCGGATAAACAGGCGCACCTGTAGAGACGCAAGGCCGTTGCCCGTTCCCGGATTGACCCGGCGGCGAGCGACTTCGCTAAGTAAGAAAGTTTTCCACCTGGGCGGGGCGCCCGTCTCGCCAATGTCGTGAAATGTCGCTATAAAGACCCATGTCAAACCAAGAAAAAGCGATCGCCGTCGTCGAGCGGCTCAACTCCGAATACCAGCGCGCCGTCGAGGCCCTGCGCACCGCCCTTAGGGCCTATCTCGAACATGGAACCCGCCCCGACCCGCAGATGCGGTTCGACGGCTCGTTCACCTATCCCGAGCTGCGCCTGACCTACGACCCCGAGGCCCTGCCGCCGAAACTGGCGCGCGCATTCGCCCGGGTCAGCCGTCCGGGCGTCTATTCGACCACCATCACCAAGCCGGCCCAGTTCCAGGACTACCTGGTCGAGCAGCTGACCTTGCTGATGGACGACTTCGAGGTCGAGATCGAGGTCGCCCGCTCCGAGCAGGAGATCCCCTATCCCTACGTGCTGGACGCCAGCATCGACCTGAACCAGGCCGACGTGCGCAGCGAGGACATCGCCCGCTTCTTCCCGACCACGGACCTGGCCTTCATCGGCGACGAGATCGCCGACGGCGTGTGGAGCCCCGCGCTGGAGGAAACCCGGCCGCTGGCCCTGTTCGACGGCCTGCGCACCGACTTCTCGCTGGCCCGCCTGCGCCACTACACCGGCGCGCCGGCCGAGCACGTGCAGCCGTTCATCCTGTTCACCAACTACCACCGCTATGTCGACGAGTTCGTCCGCTGGGGCGTCGAGCAGCTGAAGAAGCCCGATAGTCCGTACACGGCGCTGTCGTGCTCGGGCGGCGTGGTGGTCACCGCCGAGACGCCGAACGCCGAGCAGGCGATTGCCGACGGCGCGTGGCGCAAGCACCAGATGCCGGCCTACCACCTGATCGCCCCGAACGGTCAGGGCGTCAGCCTGGTCAATATCGGCGTCGGCCCGTCCAACGCCAAGACCATCTGCGACCACCTGGCGGTGCTGCGCCCGCAGGCCTGGCTGATGATCGGCCACTGCGGCGGCCTGCGCGACACCCAGACCATCGGCGACTACGTGCTGGCCCACGCCTACCTCCGCGACGATCACGTGCTGGACGTGGTGCTGCCGCCGGAGATCCCGGTGCCGTCGATCGCCGAGGTGCAGCGCGCCCTCTACGACGCTGCCAAGGCGATCAGCGGCGATACCGGCCAGGAGCTGAAGAAGCGCCTGCGCACCGGCACCGTGGTCACCACCGACGACCGCAACTGGGAACTGCGCCACAGCCTGTCGGCCCTGCGCTTCAACCAGAGCCGCGCCGTCGCCATCGACATGGAAAGCGCCACCATCGCCGCCCAGGGCTATCGCTTCCGGGTGCCGTACGGGACGCTGCTGTGCGTGTCGGACAAGCCGCTGCACGGCGAGATCAAGCTGCCGGGCCAGGCCAACGCCTTCTACGAGCGGGCGATCAGCCAGCACCTGCAGATCGGCATTCTCACCTGCCAGCTGCTGCACGAGGAAGGTCCCAACCTGCACTCGCGCAAGCTGCGCGCCTTCGACGAGCCGCCTTTCCGGTAAAAGCGCGGTCGTCCGAAACGACGAAGGGGCGGTGGTCATCCATCGCCCCTTTTTCTTTGAAGTCCTGTCGCCCTACCGCGGAACGCTGAAGGCGATCGGGATCGTCACCTGGCCCCCGGCGATGGGCTGGCCGTCGATGGTCTTGGGCTGCATGCGGAAGAATTGGCTCAGTTGCAGGGCCGCGTCGCCGAAGGCGTAGGGCCCGTCGCTCTGGCGGACGACGGCGCAGTTCTCCAGCCGGCCGTCGAGGGCGACGCCGCAGGTGATGAGCGCCCGGCCTGAGGCCTTCGCCGCCGCCGCGTCGGCCGGATAGTAGCGGGCCAGATCGTTGGCGTCGGGCTTCTCGATCCAGTCGGGGCGGGTGATCACGGCTGGCTCGGGGGTGGGCGCGGGATTGGCGGCCCAGACGGCGCCGGCGGCGGTCGAGGCGACCAGGACCACCAGGGCCATGCCCGCCTTGCGGCGCAGCGGGGTGACGGAGGCGGTGTTCAGCATGATCAGTCTCTCCTTCAGGGGATGGGGGCCCGTGGCCGGCCAATGGCAGCCGAGCGGGGCGTGGGCGCCGCCCAGCACCGAGCCGAGCAGGGTTTCGGCGTAGAGTCGGCGGGCGTGCGGATGGCGGTCGATCACGGCGGCGTCGCAGGCGATCTCCTGGTCGATGCGCAGGGTGCGGGCGGCCAGGTGGACGAGCGGGTTGAACCAGCACAGGCATTGCAGGGCGACGGCCAGGCCGTTGATGCGGGCGTCGCCGCGCCGCAGGTGGACGTCCTCGTGGGCCAGCACCAGGGCGCGGGCCTCGCCCTCGAAGCGGTCGGCGAAATCGGCGGGCACGACGATGCGCGGGCGCAGCCAGCCCAGCACCAGCGGACCGGCCTCGACATGCTCGCCGCGCAGCACGGCCGGCTGTCCGTTGAAGGGCGTGAGGCGGCCGACGGCGCGCACGAACCGCAGCTGGCGTACGGCGAACAGGCTGAAGGCCGCCAGCACGCCCAGCTCCCAGATCACCAGCAGCAGGATCGGCAGGGCGGGGGCCTTGGCCGTGACCGGGGCGACGGCCTTGCCGGCGGTGGCGACGAGCTCGATCGCCGGGGCCATGATCGCCGTCGGGGCGGGAACCGGAACCAGGCTGACCAGGGCGCAGATCGGTGGGGCCAGCCACAGCATGTAGGCCGCCAGCGGCCCGAACCGCGCCCGCACCGGCCGGCGCAGCAGCATCACCGCGAGGATCGCGGCCGACAAAGCGAGGTTGGCGCGCAGCAGCGCCTCCAGCAGGGCGCCGCTCATTTCGAGATCCTCTCGACCAGGGCCTTCAGCTCGGCGACGTCCTCGTCCGACAGCTTTCCGCCCTCGGAGAACTGGGTGACCAGCGGCGCCAGACGGCCGTCGAACAGCCGGTCGAGCAGGCCCTGGCTCTCGGCCTCGACATAGTCGCGGCGGGCCAGCAGCGGCATGTAGAGATAGCGGCGGCCGTCCGGCCTGGCGGCGATGGCCTTCTTCTTCAGCAGGCGGCTGATCAGCTGCTTGACCGTGCCTTCGGTCCAGCCGTTGGGCGCGCCCACCTCGCCGATAATGGCTTCGGAGGTCAGCGGGCTGGACCGCCACAACGCCTCCATGATCACGCTTTCCGCCGAACTGATCCTCATGGCGCTCCCCGTTGCTCACGATGACAAACGTCAACGATGCGACGTTGACACTTGTCATCGTTGTCGTCAACCGGCGTTCTTTTTGTTCCCTCTTCCATAGGGAGAGGGAGGGGCCCGCCGCGCAGCGGTGGGAGGGTGAGGGGTTACGAGGTTTGACGGCGTGCCGGCGCTCCGTCCGGCGCCGTAACCCCTCACCCCGACCCTCTCCCTATGGGAGAGGGAGACGTCCCTAGCGCGACACCCGGTCCAGGAAGCCGACGATCCCGGCCGCCAGGGCCGGCTCCATGACCGCGCTCATGTGGTCGCCGGGCACGCGCTGGGCGCGAGCGTTGGGCAAAAGGCCGGCCAGGGCCTCGGCCGAGCCGTTGTCGTCGTCGCGCTGGCCGGCGATGACCAGGGTCGGCACGTCGATGCGGGCGATGTCTTCGGCCGAGGTCGGGACGAAGGCGTTGAGCACCCCCAGCATGGCCTCGGGCTTGAGGCCGCCGGCGGCGATCATCGCCTGCACGCGGCGGCCGACGCGGGGGTCCCTGGCCTGGTCGCCGTTGCGGATGGCGTCCTCGAACATCGCCGCCCGCTCGCCCGCGCCCATCAGGCCCGAGGCGCCCATGCCGGCCAGCACCAGCCGCTCGGGCCGCGCCCCGCGCACCAGCATCCGCACCGCCGTGCGCGCCCCCAGCGAATAGCCGACGAGATCGTAGTCGGTGAGGTGCAGGTGCGAGACCAGCGCCTGCTGGTCCATGGCCAGCACGTCGGCGGGCCAGGCGGCCGGATCGGTCGGGGCGTCGGAGCGGCCGTGGCCGCGCAGGTCCGGGGCGATCACCTTGCGGCCGGCCTGGGCCAGGGCCGCGGCGATGCCGGGCAGGAACCAGTTGCTCTCGGCGCTGGCCAGAAATCCGTGCAGCAGCAGGGTCGGCCAGCCCTCGCCCAGGGTGCGATAGGCGATGGAGACGCCGTCGAAGCTTTGGAATCGCTGGACCGGAAGCATAGGGGCAGCTTCCGCGCAGTTGCACGATCCGTCCAGTCGCCTGAGCGGACGTCTCGATTTCGTCGCCGTGGATCGCTACATCGGGGCCATGACCCGTCAAATCCCCCTGCAAGGCGTCGAGAACTTCCGCGACTACGGCGACTACGCCGCCGGGGCGGGCCGGTTGAAGCGAGGTTTGCTGTTCCGCGCCGCCCACCAGGCCGACGCCACCGACGCGGACCTCTCGGCCATGGCCGGCCTGGGCATCGTCACCATCGTCGACCTGCGCCGCAGCCAGGAACGCAGCCACCAGCCCTCGCGCCGCTGGGAAGGCTTCGCCGCCGAGGTGATCGACAACGACCTGGGCGGTCAGGGCGACGATCCCTGGCTGACCTTCCTGCGCGGCTGGGATTTCTCGGAAGGCGACTTCCGCGGCTACATGATGGAGTCCTATCGTCGGAAGCCGTTCACGCCGCGCCACGTCGATCTCTTCAGGCGCTACTTCGCCGCCCTGGCCCAGGCCAAGGGGCCGGTGCTGATCCACTGCGCCGCCGGCAAGGACCGCACGGGCCTGCTGGCCGCCCTGACCCACAGCCTGGCCGGCGTGTCGCGCGACGACCTGGTCGAAGACTATCTCGCCACCAACGATCCCGAGCGCTACGGCCGCATCGGCGAGCAGATCGGCCGTCACTTCGCCGACTACACCGGCGTCGTCCCGCCCGAGGCGGCGATCCGCGCGGCCCTCGGCGTCGAGGCCGAATACATCCTGGCCTCGATCGAGGCCATGGAGGCGGCCCACGGCTCGATCGAGGCCTATCTGGAGGCCGTGCTGGGCGTCGACGCCAAGGCCCGCGAGGCGATCGCGGCGCACATCCTGGCGTAGCTTCGTATCCGAGCTAGCGGGACGCCTCCGGAAAACGCGCCAGCTTCCGCACATCGCCGGGATCGTGCTGGACGATGATCCGCGCCTTCAGGGTGGTCGCCAGCTGGGCGAGGCGATCGATCGACGCCAGGGAGTCGGCGCGGTCGGTGTTCCAGGTCGGCACGCGGCGCGGGGCCCACTGGGTCTCCAGGTGGACGACGTCGCCGCTGAGGATCACCGCCCCGGTCTGGGGAAGCCGGACCAGCAGCGCCTGTTCGCCGGGCGTGTGGCCGGGCGCGGCCAGGATGGTGACCGATCCGTCGCCGAACACGTCGCGGTCACCCTGGATCGCATCGATCGCGCCGCCGCCTGTCAACCAGGGCGCCAGCAGGCTGGGATCGGCGAAGGGCGGCGATCCCGCGCGCAGGGCGGCCAGATCCGCCGCGCCGATCAGCAGTGTGGCGCGCGGGAACAGGGCGGCCTGTCCGACATGGTCGAAATGATAGTGGCTGATCGCCAGCCGGCCGATCTGGTCGGGGCGCACGCCGATCGCGGCCAGCTGGCTTTCCAGGTCCTGGTCGAGGTTGGCGCTGATCGGCTGGTCGTCGAGAGGTTTGCCCAGCAGCGCGCGCGGCAGGCCCGCGTCCCACAGCAGGTAGTCGTCGCCATGCCGGATGAGATAGCAGCCGTTGCTGAGCCGGCGGGTCTGGCCGACATAGGCGCCGGTGTCGGACAGCGGCGAGGCGTCGTTCATCTGGATCCGGCCGCAGTCCAGCCGCCACAGACGCAGCGGCGCCGGCACCGGTGTGGGTGTGGGTGTCGCGGCCGTCGCCGGAACCGCGCCCAGAGCGCCCAGGGTCAGGAAAAGGCTCGTCGTCAGTCTCAGCCAGATTCTACGCATGTCGTCCTCACTCGTGGATGGAGGATCGACTAGCCGGCGAACGGGCGGGGCGAGGCCCCCGGACGCTCGACCATGAGCCTGAAACGCTCGCTTTGCGGCTTGCCTCGCCGCACCGACCCGTCGAAGGGTTCGGCCATGGACCTCGACCCTTCCGCGATCACCGACAAGAGCCTGCGTCAGGCGTTGCTGGCGCGGCTGGCGGCGCTCAGGTCGCGGGGCGCGGCGGGGGCGCATCACTATGCCGGGTCCGACGGCGGGGCGGTGTTCGGCTATTGCTGCTTCGTCCGCGAGCGGATCGCCCAGCTGCGTCTTTCCGATCCGCTGATCGTCGTCGTGCTCAGCGGCGCCAAGGAGCTTTGGGCCGGCGAGCGCTGCGAGCGCATTCCGGCCGGCGTTCCGTTCGTCATTCCGGCCGGGGTGACCTTCGACATCGTCAATGCGCCGGACGCCGCCACGGGGCGCTACGAGTCCGTCGCCATCACCATCGACGAGGCGCTGCGGCGATCGGCGCGACGCCTGGCCGGACCGGGGGATCAGCCGGAGCGGGCCGGACGCCGGGCTTCCAGGTCGGCCATCGCCCTGACGCCGGATCTCGTCGAGGCGTTCGGCCACGCCGCCGCCGCCCTGACCGATCCTGACCAGGCGACGGCCCTGGCGCGCCACCGCATCCTCGAGATCCTGCTGCTGGTGCGGCGGGCGCCCGCCGCGGCCGGCCTCTTCGCCGCGACGATCCGGACGCGGGCCGAGGAGATCGTTCGCCAGGATCCGGGGCGGAGCTGGCGGGTGGAGGCCCTGGCGCGGGCCATGGGCCTGGGCGCCTCGACCCTGCGGCGACGGCTGGCGGCCGAAGGCGGATCGTTCCGCGAACTGCTGCTGGAGGCCCGGATGGCGGCGGCGCGGGAGTTGCTGACCCACGACGCCTATAGCGTGGCCCAGGCCGCGCAGGCGGCCGGCTACAGCTCGCGGTCGCACTTCGCGCGGCGGTTCCGCGTCGCCCATGGGGTTCGTCCGGGTCGCCTGCGTGCGGTGACGACGTGACAAACGCCCGTTCGCGGGCGAGGCTCCGCTTCAGGGTCGCGTCAGACGGCCCTCAGGGAAGGGCGGAGAGGCATGAGCGAGGTCCTGGACGGCGCGCCGTCGGCCGTGGGTGAAGGCTCGCGCGTCCCCCCAACACCCCTGACGCGGGGCGGGCTGTCCTGGGTGCTGCACCAGGGCTCGCGCGACGTCTATGTGGTGCTGGTCACCATCTATATCTTCGCCCCCTACTTCTCGGGCGTGCTGGTCGGCGATCCCGTCCGGGGCCAGGCGATCATGGCCCAGATCGCCACCGCCTACGGCCTGCTGGTGGCCCTGACCGCGCCGGTGCTGGGCGCGTCGATCGAGCAGTATGGGCCGCGCAAGCCGCTGATCACCCTGGCCCTGACCACCATGCTGCCGCTGCTGGTGCTGCTGTGGTGGGCCACGCCCGCCGGCGGACTGCCGCTGTGGGCGACGTCGCTGACGCTGATCGTGCTGGGCGTGGCCTATAACTGGGGCGACGCGCTGAACAACGCCCTGCTGCCGCGCGCGGCGGCGAGCCCGGCCCAGGCGCCGCTGCTGTCGGGCCTGGGCTATTTCCTGTCCAACGGCCTGTCGGTGCTGATGCTGGTGCTGATGCTGTGGGGCTTCGTGTTGCCGGGACAGGTGGACTGGCCGGGGATCCCCAGGACGCCGCTGCTGGGCCTTTCCACCGACAACCACGAGCCCAGCCGCCTGGCCGGGCCGCTGTCGGCGCTGATCATGGCCCTGGGGGCGATCCCGTTCCTGCTGTGGACGCCGGACGCGCCGCGCACCGGGCTTTCGGCCCGCGCCAGCTTGAAGGCCGGGCTCAAGCTGCTGGCCGACACCTTCGCCAACCTCAAGGGCCATCGCGACGTGGCCACCTTCCTGGGCGCGCGCATGCTCTATTGCGACGGCATGACCGCGCTTCTGGTGTTCGGCGGGCTGTTCGCGGCCGGGCTGATGGGCTGGGGGCCGCTGGAGATGCTGGTCTACGGCGTGTCGCTGAGCCTGGTCGGCTCGCTGGGCGGCTTCCTGGCCCCGGCCCTCGACCGCCGGCTGGGGCCCAAGCGGGCGGTGCAGGTCGAGATCGCCGGCTGCCTGCTGGCGCTGATCTGCGCCCTGGGCATGCGACGCGACCGCATCCTCTATGTCTTTCCCTATGATCCCGCCAGGCCGGCGGTGTGGGACGGGCCGCTGTTCCGCACCGCGCCGGAGCTGCTCTATGTGGGGCTGGGGCTGATCATCGCCGTCTGCGTCACCGCCCAGTACGCCTCGAGCCGCACCCTGCTGGTGCGCCTGGCCCCGCCGGACCGCACGGCGGCCTTCTTCGGGCTCTACGCCCTGTCGGGCACGGCGACGGTGTGGCTGGGCTCGGCCCTGGTGGCGGCGGCGACCTCGGTGTTCAACAGCCAGGTCGCCGGCTTCCTGCCGATCGTCGGCCTGCTGGCCCTGGGCTTTACCGCCCTGTTCGCGGTGCGCGGCGGCGGACGGGAAGCTTGAGGCGCTAGCCGGACGGGCCTATCACCCGCCGATGCGCGACGTCGCCCTCATCGCCGCCCCCTGGCGCGACCCTCTCTGGGCGGCGGCCCCCTGGCGGGACGAGCCGTTCGCCTGCGCCCTGCTTTCGGGCGGGGCGGGCGAGCGCTGGTCCTATCTGCTGCGTGATCCCGACCAGACCCTGACCCTGGCGGCCGACGACCGCCGCGATCCCTTTCAGGCCCTGGCCGCCCTGGTCGGCCCACCGCTGCCCGCCGATCCGGAGGGGCCGCCGTTCCAGGGCGGGGTGGTGGGTCTGGCGTCCTACGAACTGGGCGACCGGATCGAGGCCCTGAACCTTCCGCGCGGCGACTGGCCCGACCTGGTCTGCGCCCGCTATCCGGCCCTGCTGGCCTTCGACCACCTGGCGCGGACCATCGTCGCCGTCGGTCGGGGCGAGGGCAAGGCGCAGGCCGAAAGCCGCGCCCGCGCCGCCCTGGCTTGGCTGGACGCCCCGGCCCGCGACCCGTTCGAAGGCCGGCTATGCGATGCGCTGCAGCCCGAGCCGCCCGCCGCCTACGAAGCGGCGGTGGCGGAGGTGGTCGAGCGCATCCTGGGCGGCGAGATCTTCCAGGCCAATATCGCCCGGGCCTGGCGCGGTCGCTTGGCGGGGCAGGCCGATCCCTTCGATCTTTTCGTCCGCCTACGGAGCATGAGCCCGGCGCCGTTCGCGGCCTGGCTGCGTCTGCCGGGCCGGGCCATGGTCTCCAACTCGCCCGAGCGGTTCCTGAAGGTGCGCGGCGGGGCGATCGAGACCCGGCCGATCAAGGGCACCCGGCCGCGCGGCGCGACGCCGCCGCAGGACCGCGCCCTGGCCGCCGAGCTGCTGGCCAGCGCCAAGGACCGGGCCGAGAATCTGATGATCGTCGACCTGATGCGCAACGACCTGGCCCGGGTCAGCCCGGCCGGCAGCGTGCGCACGCCCGAGCTGTTCAAAGTCGAGACCTACGCCAACGTCCATCACCTGGTCTCGACGGTGGAGGGGCGGCTGAAGCCGGGCCTCGGCGTCGCCGACCTGTTGTGGGCGACCTTTCCGCCCGGCTCGATCACCGGCGCGCCCAAGGTGCAGGCCATGAAGGTGATCGCGTCGCTGGAGGGGCCGCGTGGCCCCTATTGCGGCTCGCTGTTCTGGGCCGGGTTCGACGGGGCGTTCGAGTCCAGCGTGCTGATCCGCTCGGTGGGGCTGGTCGAGGACGCCGAGGGCTGGCGGCTGGAGGCCAAGGCTGGCGCCGGCATCGTCGCCGACAGCGATCCGCTGGCCGAGCGGCTGGAGACCGAGGCCAAGATCGACGCCCTGCGCCGGGCGTTGACCGGGGAGGGGGCATGACGATCGACGCCGTTCCTTTGAGCGCCGTTCCTTTAAGTGACAGGGGCCTGCTGCTGGGCGACGGCCTGTTTGAGACCCTGCTAGCGGTGGATGGCGCGGTCCGTCACGTCGAGGCTCACCTCGATCGCATGGCCGCCGGTTGCGAGACCCTGGGCCTGCCGCCGCTGGATCGCGCGGCGGCCCGCGCCTTGATCGAGGCCGCCCCGGCCGAGGCGGGTCTGGCCGCGGTCCGCGCCGCCGTGCGCCTGACCCTGACGGCCGGCTCGGGCGGGCGGGGGCTCGATCGGCCCGAGGCGCCGGCCTTGCGGCTGTTCGCCTCCTGCGCCGCCGCGCCGCCGGCCGGGGCGCCGGCGTCGGCGGTGATCGCCACCGTCCGCCGCAACGAGGGCTCGCCGGCCTCGCGGCTGAAGACCCTGGCCTATCTCGACAATGTGCTGGCCCGCGCCGAGGCCGGGGCGGCGGGGGCGGACGAGGCCCTGATGCTGAACAACCGGGGCGAACTGGCCTGCGCCTCGGCTGGCAACCTGTTCTGGCTGGACGGCGAGGTCCTGGCGACGCCGGCCCTGGCCTGCGGCGTGCTGGCCGGCCTGGCGCGCGGACGGGTGATGGCCGCCGCGCGCGCCATGGGCCTGGCGGTGGTCGAGGTCGCGGCGGGCCCCGAGGCGCTGGCGTCGGCGCGGGCGGTGTTCCTGACCAACAGCCTGACCGGAGTGCGCCCGCTGCGCCGGCTGGACGGCCGCGCGCTGGGCGAGGACCCGCGCGTCGCGGCCCTGGCGGCGGCGATCTAGCGCCCTAGGAGGTCGCCCAGGTCACCGTGTCGGACTTGCGCGGCCGCAGGTAGAAGGTGCGCTTGAAGGTGATGCTCTTGGAGATCAGCATCGAGGTCGGCGAGGCGTAGGTGTAGCTGGCCGTGCTCATGATGACGCTGCTGCTCTTGGGCAGCACGCCGTCAGAGACTGTGACCGTGGCGTTGGCCTTGGGGCAGTCCGAGGCGTTGCTGTTGGCGGTCCAGGCCACGGTGCCCTTGCGGGTCCCGTCCGAGGCGGCCGCCGTGGTGTCCGAGGTCAGGCTGACCAGGCACATCTTCAGGTTCGTCGACGAGAACGGCGACATCACCGTCTTGCCGATCGTGAAGATGTCGGTGACCCGGCTCTGGGTGATGGTGGCGTTCTGGGCCGCGATGTCGCCGATCAGCGAGGTGGTGTGGCTGAGGCGGCGCTGGGCCATCATCGCCTGGGTCACTTCGCACATGCCGAAATAGAAGAGGATCAGCAGCGGCGCCAGGACGGCGAACTCCACGGCCACGGCGCCGCGGGCGTCGCGCCAGAGGCGCGCGCGGGAGAGAAGACGGGCGATCATGAGGGGCACGTCACGCTGCTGGCCGTGGTGCTGTTGTACGGCTCGTTGACGAAGGCGGTGGCGGCGGTGAGCGTGCGCTTGCCCTGGCTGTTGGTCGACAGCGCGCTCTGCAGCAACGGCGTGATCACCGGCCAGGCGTAATAGGCGCGCACCACGACCAGCGAGGCCGGGCCGCCGGGATCCCAGCAGGTGGTGGTCGGGGTCTTCAGGCTGCTGGCCGAGGCGAAGGTGCTGACCGTGCGCACGTCGACGCGCAGGGCCGAGGCGCAGGGGCCCTCCAGCCAGGTCATGCGCGTGCAGACCGCGCTCTTGAAGCTGCTGGCGGTGCCGCTGGCGACCTGCACCTGACCGGTGCGGATCTCGCGGCTGGTGTCGATGACCGCGTTCTCCAGGGTCACGCCGGCGAAGAAGATCAGACCCAGCTCGATCAGGCCGAAGAACAGCAGCAGGAACGGGATCATCAGCAGGGCGAACTCGACCGCCGTCGCGCCGCCTTCGTCGCGCGCCAGAGCGGCCGCGCGGCCCAGGGGCAGGCGGCGGGCGGCGAGCCGCAGGCGGGCTCGGAACGATAAGGGCGGAGTCCCCATGCGAAGGTCCGTGGCTGATACCGGGCGACCTTAGCCCACGCTCCCTAACCGCC
This sequence comes from Caulobacter sp. SRI_008, assembly GCF_057586355.1. Lineage (NCBI taxonomy): Bacteria > Pseudomonadati > Pseudomonadota > Alphaproteobacteria > Caulobacterales > Caulobacteraceae > Caulobacter > Caulobacter sp. SRI_008. Next base: position 47,318 of record NZ_JBYCZS010000029.1, on the reverse strand, counting down.
TCCTAATCGCGGGGCGGCGGGATCCAATCAGGAAGATGCGCGCGCTCGCGTATGTACGCGGGCGAGGGCGGAGGCTTTAGGGCTGGCCGGCCGCCGGGGCGCTGGTGGTCGAGGTCAGGACGGTGCAGCGGCCGTCGCAGGCGTAGGTCGAGGCGTTGGCGCCGCGCTGAACGGTGACGGCGTCGGCCGAGACCTCGGTGACCAGCACCTGGCCGCCGGCCAGGGCGCGGCCCTGGGCGTCGAAGGCGAACACGGTGGTCACGCCCACGCGCTTGCCCAGGATCACCAGCGTGCGGTCGTTGACCACGCTGACGTCGGCGATCTGCGGGTCGCCGACCACGATCTCGCGGGCCGAGCCGTTCAGCGGCAGGGTGGTCGCCTGGCCCGCGGCCACCGAAAGGGTGCGCGGAGCGGCCGGCGCGGGCGCCGGAGTAGCCGCCTGAGCCGCGGCGGCGGCCGCGCAGAGGCTGAAGAAAGCGACGATGGCGAGCGAGAGGCGGCGCATGGCGGTCCTGTCGGAGCAAATTCAACGCCCATGACCCTGCCGAAGAATGGTCAATAAAAGACTAAGGGCTGCTTGCCTGCGACAAACTGGACTGTTCAAAAGTCCTTAGAAATAAGGCGGTTGCGATGCTCGAAAACCGACTTGGTTAAGAGTTGCTAATGGTAAAATTAAATAAACCAAAAGAAAAATCGCAGAAAAGTTCTGTTGTTTACTGTCGATTAAGCGAGGTTGGCGAAATTGATCGTGTTTTCGGGGGTGAACAAGTCGCAGCGGCTTGCTGGCCCAGCCAAGTTTTTCTCAGCAGGAGATCAAGTCATGTCGAAGTTTGTCACGCGCTTCCTGAAGGACGAGTCGGGCGCCACGGCCATCGAATACGGCCTCATCATCGCCCTGATCGCCGTCGTCATCGTGACCGCGTTCACCACCCTGCGTCCGGCTCTGTCGAGCGCCTTCGGTAAGGCCACCACCGAGCTGAACACCGCGGCGGCCGGCTAATAGCCAGCTGTTGATGGAGAGGCGACCGATGGTTGTGTTCTGCGAACGCTTCCTGAAGGACAGCCGGGGCGCGACCTCGATCGAATACGGCCTCATCGCCGCCTTGATCAGCGTCGTCGTCCTGGCCGCCGTCCAGCTCCTGGTTCCGGCCATCGCCGGGGCCTTCGGCCAAGCCGAGACCCAGCTCAGAGCGGTCGCGCAGTAAAAGCGACAGCGCCGAGCTTCAGAACTTGGGCCGCGTCCTCACAAGGGGCGCGGCCCTTGTCTTTTCCGGGTTCTGCTTTCGCGATCTCTGGCGAAGTCTTTGGCTTCGTTTCGGCGCCGCTCGGAAACCATTGCTTCATTGGCGGTGGGGTAGGGTCGGTTCAGCAGCCGTCCGGAATTGCAGATGCAGACCCTGTCCTTTCTTCCCCTGATCGTCTTCGCGGGCCTGGCGGTGGTCGCCGGCCTGAAGGACGTCACCAGCTACACCATCCCCAACTGGATCTCGCTGGCCCTGCTGGGCGCCTTCCCGTTCGCGGCGCTGCTGGGCGGCGTGGGCTGGACCACGGCGGGCCTGTGCCTGGCGGTGGGCTTCGGCCTGCTGCTGGTCGGCATGCTGATGTTCGCCCTGCGCTGGGTGGGCGGCGGCGACGCCAAGTTCCTGGCCGCCTGCGCCCTGTGGATGGGCGTCACGGGCCTGCCTTCGTTCCTGCTGATCACGGCCCTGGCCGGCGGCGCCCTGACCTTCGGCCTGATGAGCCTGCGTTCGGGCTGGCTGGAGCCGATCATCGCCGGCAGCCCGGCCTGGGTGCGCCGTCTCGGCGACAAGAAGGGCGACGTGCCCTACGGCGTGGCCATCGCGGTCGGCGCCCTGGCCGCTCTCCCGCAGAGCGCGATCGGCCTGGCGATCCTCAACTAAACTCGCCGCGCGCCGCGTTCGGCGGCCGCGTCAGGCTGTCGCGGCCGGGAAGCCCTTTGGAGGGCGGGTCCTTTAGCGGCTGTTAACCATGGGCGCCCCAGTCTGGGATGCGGCCAGAACGGCTGTCGATCCAAGCGTCCGCGGGCCTGAAGGCCGCGACGCCCGCAGCCCGCCTCGCCGACCAGAGCCCCGCCCGCGCATGAATCCCGTCAGAATCATCATCGTCCTGGTGGCCGCCGTCTCGGCGATCGGCCTGGCCGTGCTGATGCAGAAGGCCGTCGGCGGCAAGCCCGCCAAGGCCGCCGCTGTCGCCTCGGCCCCCGCTCCCGGCCTCGACGCCAAGCCCATGACCCTGGTCCTGGTCGCCAAGCGCGACCTGTCGATCGGCGCGCGCCTGGGCCATGACGACGTCGAGTGGAAGGCCTGGCCGGCCGACGCCGTCAGCCCCGTCTACATCACCAACGGCGCGGCCCCGGTCGAACCCGCCAACGGCGCGGCCAAGGCGGTCAAGACCGTCGGCGACGCCACCGGCCTGGGTGGGGCGGCCCCCGAAGCGGCCGTCGAGGGCGCGATCGTCCGCGACCCGCTGCTGGCCGGCGAGCCCATCGTGCCGCGCAAGATCGTCCGCGGCGGCGAGGGCGGCTACCTGTCCGTCGTGCTCTCGCCCGGCGCTCGCGCCATGGCTGTGCCGGTCACCTCCGAGACCGCCGCCGGCGGCTTCATCCTGCCCGGCGACCGGGTCGACGTGCTGCAGACCCGCGACGCGCCGAACACCGAAGGCGCCAGCTCCGGCAAGCAGGTGATGGCCGAGACCGTGCTTCAGAACATCCGCGTCCTGGCCCTCGACCAATCGACCACGGCCGACAAGGACGCCAAGACCATCGTCGCGGCCACCGCCACCCTCGAGGTGCGCCCGGCCGAGGCCGAGGCCCTGACCCGCGCCAAGGCGTCGGGTCCCGTCACCCTGGCGCTGCGCGCCTACACCGACCTGGGCGGCCCCTCCGGCGTCGCCGCGCCCACCCAGGACTCCACGGTCATCCGCATCAATCGCGGCGGACAGACTTCCAGCATCGCGGTGCGCCAATGATCCGCCGGTTCGCTTCCGTTTCACTCGCCGTCCTGACGGCCCTGGCGCCTGCTATGGCCCCCGTGGCGGCCTGGGCTGACGGCCCGCCGGCCGGCGACCGGGTCTATCGCCCGGCCCGCGCCGTCTCGCGCCCCGTCGCACCGGTTCCCGACTATGCCCCGGCGCCGGTCGCCGAACAGGTGCTGCGCATCGACCTGACCGCCGGTCCGGGCGCCCGCACGCTGAACCTGCCGCGCGGCAAGTCGGCGATCATCGAGCTGCCGTCCGACGTGCGGGACCTCTTGGTGACCAACCCGCAGGTGGCCGACGCCGTGCTGCGCAACCCGCGCCGCATCTATGTGCTGGGCCTGGGCAAGGGCACGACCGACGCTGTGTTCTTCGACGCCGCCGGCCGCCGGCTGCTGTCGCTGGCCATCCGCGTCGACGAGGACTCCAGCACGCTGCAGGACACCCTGCGCAAGGTGCTGCCCGCCTCGCGCATCGAGGTGCAGGCCGTCCGCGACAGCCTGATCCTGACCGGCATGGTCGCCAACGCCGCCGAGGCCAACACCGCCTCGCAGATCGCCGCCCAGTTCGTCTCCAAGCCCGACCAGGTGGTCAACCTGCTGTCGGTCGCCGGCAAGGACCAGGTGACGCTGAAGGTCCGGGTCATCGAGGTCCAGCGCAACATCGTCAAGCAGCTGGGCGTCAACGTCTCGGCCGCGCTGAACCAGCTGGGCAGCAACAACTTCTCGATCGGCTTCGAGCCCAAGTACGCGATCAACAACGGCCTGCAGGGCGGCGGCACGATCGGCGCCACCATCGGCGGCAGCAACAACAGCGCCACGGCCAGCGTGCAGGCGCTCGAGCGCGTGGGCCTGGTGCGCACGCTGAGCGAGCCGAACCTGACGGCGGTGTCGGGCGAGGCCGGCCGCTTCCTGGTCGGCGGCGAATTCCCGGTGCCCGTCGACATGTCGGAGACCGGCAAGGTCACCCTGCAGTTCAAACCCTACGGCGTCAGCCTGGGCTACACCCCGGTGGTGCTGTCGGGCGGCCGCATCTCGCTGAAGCTGTCGACCGAGGTTTCCGAACTGACCAGCGTCGGCGCCTACAGCCTGACCTCGGGCACCTCGACCGTCGTGGTGCCCGGCCTCAGCGTGCGCCGCGCCGAGACCACGGTGGAACTGCCCTCGGGCGGCTCGCTGATGATCGCCGGCCTGCTGCAGCAGCAGAGCAAGGAAAACATCGACGCCCTGCCGGGGCTGAAGAGCCTGCCGATCCTCGGCGGCCTGTTCCGGTCGCGCGACTATCTGAACGGCGAGACCGAACTGGTGATCCTGGTCACGCCCTACATCGTCGATCCGACCAAGCCGGCCGACCTGCAGACGCCGGCCGACGGCCTGCGGCTGGCGGGCGACATGGGCACGGTGCTGCTCGGGCGGCTGAACACGGTGGTCAACGCGCCGGCCGGCGCCAACGCCAACCGCAGCTATCAGGGGCCTGTCGGTTATGTCATCGAATAGGGAAGCGGCCATGACGCGACGCAACCTCCAGCGCCTGGCCGCCACCGTCGCGGGCCTGGCCGTGCTCACCGCCCTGTCGGGTTGCGCCTCGGCCATGAACGAGGCGCGCGCCGACGCCGCGGCGATCGCGCCGCCGCCGGCGACGACCGAGACCCAGCAGTGGGAAGACCGTGTGCGCGTCGACTCCGCGCCGGACGAGATCCTGCTGGCCATCCACGCCGAAGGCCTGTCGCAACGCCAGGCCGAGGCGCTCGACGCCCTGGCCCTGCGCGGGATCCAGGCCGAAGCCCGCGAGATCGTCATCGGCGCCCCGGCCGGCGCCCGTGATCCCCGGGCCGTCGACCGCATGGTCTCGGCCGCCCGCGCCCGCCTGGCCTCGGCCGGAACCGGCGACGCCGACATCCGCGTGACCAGCTATGACGCCGCCGGCGACAAGAGCCCGGTGCTGCGCGTGGGCTATCTGCGCCACACGGTGAGCACGCCCTTGTGCGGCCAGAACTGGGAAAACCTGACGGCCACCCGCAAGAACGACGCTTACGGCAACTTCGGCTGCGCCATCACGGCCAACATCGCCGCCCAGGTGGCCAATCCGCAGGACCTGCTCGGGCCGCGGCCGACCGCCCCGGTCGACGCCGGCCGCCGCGACACCGTGTTCGACAAGTATCGCAAGGGCGAGAAGACCTCGTCGGTTCGTGAGCCCCAGGCGTCCGGGGTCGTTTCGGAGGCGGTGAAGTGACGACTCGCGACCACGACCCCTTCGACCTGGGCTTCGAGGCCGACGACGAGTTCGCCTCGCCGGCCGCCGGCGATCCGTGGCGGGCCGCCCCGGCTGCGCCCATGGCCGCGCCCCCAGGCGCTCTTACGGCTGCCTACGCCGCCGCCTCGACCGCGCTCGCCGCCGATCCGTTCGCCGACTTCCCGCCGGCACGTCCGCGCCCAGAGGCCGCTCCGCCCGCCGCGCCGTCCAACCCGTTCGCCGAACTGGCGCCCGCGGCCGCCGCTGCTTTCGCCGCCGCCCCGGCCGCCCCGGTCGCATCTCTGGACATCGCCCGCCCGCAGGCCGCGCCCCAGGTCCAGACCTGGTCCGCTCCGCCCGCCGAGGACATCCTGCCCGGCGCCGACGCCACCACCGGCGAGGCCAGCGTGCCGCGCATCGCCATCCACGCCTTCGGCGTGCGGGCCGAGACCCTGGCGATCATCGAGGCCGCCGCCGCCGACCGCCGCATGGCCCGCGCCAGCGTCACCGCCCGCTCCGGCGGCCTGGAAGCGGCCGTCGACTTCTATCAGAACCAGCCGACGCCCTCGCTGGTGCTGGTCGAGACCATGGACTCGGCCCAGCGCATGCTGGCGCTGCTGGACGGCCTGGCCCAGGTCTGCGACCCGGGCACCAAGGTCGTGGTCATCGGCCAGACCAACGACATCGCCCTCTATCGCGAGCTGATGCGCCGCGGGGTCAGCGAGTACCTGACCCAGCCGCAGAGCCCGCTGCACGTGATCCGCGCGGTGTCCGCGCTGTATGCCGATCCGTCGGCTCCGTTCGTCGGCCGCCAGGTGGCCTTCGTCGGCGCCAAGGGCGGGGTGGGCGCCTCGACCCTCGCCCACAACTTCGCCTGGTCGATGGCCGAGCGCGTCGAGGCCGCGACGGTGATCGTCGACCTCGACCTGCCGTTCGGCACCGCCGGCCTCGACTTCAACCAGGACCCGCTGCAGGGCGTGCTCGACGCGCTGAGCCAGCCCGAGCGCCTGGACCCGGTGCTGATGGACCGCATGATGGTCCGCTGCGGCGACCGCCTGTCGCTGCTGGCCGCCCCGGCCACGCTGGAGCAGGACTACGACATCGGCGCCGACGCCTACGAGGAGGTGACGCAGAAGATGCGCGGCGCCGCCCCGTTCGTGGTGCTGGACCTGCCGCACAGCTGGGCCCCGTGGACCCGCCGGGTGCTGGTGGGCAGCGACGATCTCGTCATCGTCGCCACGCCGGACCTGGCCAGCCTGCGCAACGCCAAGAACATCGTCGACCTGGTGCGCCAGGCCCGTCCCAACGACGCGCCGCCGCGCCTGGTCTTGAACCAGGTGGGCGTGGCCGGCCGTCCCGAGATCCCGGTCAAGGACTTCGGCGAGGCCCTGGGCGTGACCCCGTCGCTGGTGCTGCCGTTCGATCCCAAGCTGTTCGGCCAGGCCGCCAACAACGGCCAGATGGTCGCCGAGGTGGCCCCGAAATCGAAGGCGGCCGAGGGCATCGATCACCTGGCGCGGCTGATCAGCCGCCGCGAGGCGCCGCCGGCGGCCAGGTCGGCGTCCATCCTGTCGGGCCTGTTCAAGAAGAAGTAGGGGCGAATGTTCGGCAAGCGCGATCAGGCCACCGTCACCGAGCGTCAGGCGCCGCCGCCCGCCCCCACGGGCGGCGCGGCCATCGCCACGCGCCCGCAGCGCGTCGAACCGGCCGCGCCGCCGCCCGCCCCCAAGGCCTCGGCGCCCGCGCCCAAGCCCACGCAAGGGCTGGAGCAGCTGCGCGCCGCCCAGGGCGCGGCCAACCAGACCGCCAACATCGTCCGTGAGCAGAGCGACTACTACCACGCCACGAAGACGACGATCTTCAACGCCCTGCTCAACACCATCGACCTCTCCCAGCTGGCCCAGCTCGACCAGAAGCAGGCCGCCGAGGAGATCCGCGATATCGTCGCCGAGCTGGTGGCGATCAAGAACGTCTCGATGTCGGTCTCCGAGCAGGAGCACCTGGTCCAGGACATCATCAACGACGTCCTCGGCTACGGCCCGCTCGAGCCCCTCCTGGCCCGCGACGACATCGCCGACATCATGGTCAACGGCGCGCACCGGGTGTTCATCGAAGTCTCCGGCAAGGTGCAGCTGACCAACGTCCGCTTCCGCGACAATCTGCAGCTGATGAACATCTGCCAGCGGATCGTCAGCCAGGTCGGCCGCCGGGTCGACGAAAGCTCGCCGATCTGCGACGCCCGCCTTCCCGACGGCAGCCGCGTCAACGTCATCGCGCCCCCCTTGGCTCTCGATGGTCCCACCCTGACCATCCGGAAGTTCAAGAAGGACAAGCTGACGATGAAGAACCTGGTGGAGTTCGCCTCCATCAGCGCCGAGGGCGCGCGCGTCCTGGGCGTCATCGGCGCCTGCCGCTGCAACGTCATCATCTCGGGCGGCACGGGCTCGGGCAAGACGACCCTGCTCAACACCATGACCGCCTTCATCGACCCCACCGAGCGGGTCGTGACCTGCGAGGACGCGGCCGAACTGCAGCTGCAGCAGCCGCACGTGGTGCGCCTGGAAACCCGTCCGCCGAACCTGGAAGGCCAGGGCGCGGTGACGATGCGCGATCTGGTCAAGAACTGTCTGCGGATGCGTCCCGAGCGGATCATCGTCGGCGAAGTCCGCGGCCCGGAGGCGTTCGACCTCCTCCAGGCCATGAACACCGGCCACGACGGCTCGATGGGCACGCTGCACGCCAACAGCCCGCGCGAAGCCATCAGCCGCGTCGAGAGCATGATCACCATGGGCGGCTACGGCCTGCCCTCCAAGACCATCAAGGAGATGATCGTCGGTTCGGTCGACGTCATCATCCAGGCCGCCCGACTGCGCGACGGCTCGCGCCGCATCACCCACGTCACCGAGGTGGTCGGCCTGGAAGGCGACGTGATCGTCACCCAGGACCTCTTCGTCTACGAGATCACCGGCGAGGACGAGCACGGCAAGGTGCTGGGCAAGCACCGCTCGACCGGCATCGCCCGGCCGCGCTTCTGGGACCGCGCCCGCTATTACGGCCTCGAGCGCGAGCTGGCCGAAGCGCTGGACGCGGCTGAGTAAGGGCCGGCCATGTTCATCCTGATCGCCGTCCTCGGCTTCATCACCATCGCGGGCCTGGGCTTCGTGCTGACGGGCGGCGGCGAGAGCGGCGGCGCCAAGGCCGCCAAGCGCGCCCAGGTGATCGTCGGCGGCGGCGAGCGCCAGGCCGCCGCGCGGGCCAAGGTCGCGGCCAACACCCCCGACGCCCGCCGCAAGCAGATCCTCAAGACGCTCAAGGAACAGGACAAGAAGCAGAAGAAGGCCACCCTGACGATCGCCGCCCGCCTGCGCGCCGCGGGCCTGGGCGAGAACGTCAAGATGTTCTGGATCATAAGCGGCGTCCTTGGCCTGATGGTCATGCTGGTGCTGCTGATCGTGCAGAAGATCCCGCTGGTGGCCCTGGGCGGCGGTTTCGCCGCCGGCTTCGGCCTGCCGCGCTGGGTGGTCGGGTTCCTGGCCGCCAAGCGCACCAAGAAATTCACCGAGGCCTTCGCCGACGCCGTCGACATCATCGTTCGCGGCATCAAGTCGGGCCTTCCGGTGCACGACTGTCTGAAGATCATCGGCAAGGAATGCCCCGAGCCCCTGGCCGGCGAATTCCGGATGCTGACCGAGAACATCGGCATGGGCATGCCGATCGACACCGCCCTGGAGCGCCTCTACGAGCGGATGCCGACCTCGGAAGTGCGGTTCTTCGCCATCGTGCTCAACATCCAGCAGAAGACCGGCGGCAACCTGGCCGAGGCGCTGGGCAACCTGTCGACCGTGCTGCGCGCCCGCAAGCTGATGACCGAGAAGATCAAGGCGCTTTCCGCTGAAGCCGTGGCCTCGGCCTTCATCATCGGCTGCCTGCCGCCGGGCGTGATGGTGCTGATCACCGTCATCGCCCCGGACTACATGACCACCCTGTTCACCGACACGCGCGGGCGGCTGATGCTGCTGGGGGCGGCGATCTGGATGAGCCTGGGCATCTTCATCATGCGCCGCATGATCAACTTCAAGTTCTAGGGAGGGACGACGCATGGCCGCGATGCTGACCGACCCCTCGAACCTGCTGACCGCCTTCGTCGCGCTGGTCGTGTTCGCCACCATCATCACCCTGGCCGCGCCGGTGATGAACAGCAGCGGGCTGGAAAGCCGGCTGAAGTCGGTGGCCAACCGCCGCGAGGAGCTGCGCCGCCGCTCGCGCGCGGCCCTGGCCAACAAGGGCGCCGCCGGCGGCGGCACGCTGCGCCACACCGACGAGGGGATGTACAAGACCATCGTCGACCGGCTGCAGCTGTCCAAGCTGCTGGAAGACCCCAAGGTCGTCGATAAGCTGGCCCAGGCCGGCTTCCGCGGTCCCAAGCCGGTGTCGACCTTCTACTTCTTCCGCTTCGTCATGCCGTTCGCCTTCGGCCTGCTGGCGGCGCTCTACCTGTTCGGCATCAACGGCTTCGGCCTGCAGACCATGCAGAAGCTGGCCATCTGCGTGGGCGCCCTGACCATCGGCTACTACGCGCCCAACCTCTACATCCAGAACGTCGCCCAGAAGCGCCGCGAGTCGATCGTCTCGGCCTTCCCCGACGCCCTGGACCTGCTGCTGATCTGCGTCGAGAGCGGCATGTCGATCGAGGCGGCGATCCAGAAGGTCGGCAACGAGGTGGGCTCCAGCTCGATGGAGCTGGCCGAGGAGCTTTCCCTGCTGACCGCCGAGCTCTCCTACCTGCCCGACCGCCGCCTGGCCTATGAGGGCCTGGCCCGCCGGACCAACCATCCGGGCATCAAGTCGGTGGCCACGGCCATGATCCAGGCCGAGCGCTACGGCACGCCCCTGGGCGCGGCGCTGCGGGTCATGGCCAAGGAAAACCGCGAACTGCGCCTGTCGGCCGCCGAGAAGAAGGCCGCCAGCCTGCCGCCGAAGCTGACCGTGCCGATGATCGTGTTCTTCCTGCCGGTGCTGTTCATCGTCATCCTCGGCCCGGCGATCCTCAAGATCTCCGACCTGATGGCCAAGAAGCCGGTCGGCTGACGCGGCCTCAGAGGTTCCGCAGCAGGAAGTCGGCGCGATCGCGCACGCCGCCGCTGCGGTCGTCCAGCAGCGAGCGGGCGATCTCCGCGGCGTCGGGCATTTCAGCGCGGCGGTCGTAGAGGGCGTCCAGCGCGATCTTGCGGACCATGGCAGAGCGGTCCCTCAGGGCTCGTCGGACGGTTTCGTCCACATCGACCGTCACGCCGAGCGGCCGTTCTTCGGTCACGACGATCCGCCGCCGCAGGCCATAGGCTTTGTCGACCCAGACCCAGTCGCTGCCCACGGGCCAGCGGGCGCGGCCGGCGATCAGCGCCTCCAGGGCCACGGCCCGGATCGGCGGCAGGACCGCGTGCTCGGCCAGGTCCGGAAGATGGGCGTCGATGGCGGGAAACCGGAAGACGGACTTCAGCAAGGCGCCGCCCGAGCCGCTGGAACGGTCGCGCAGGGTTTCGGCCAGCCGTGCGATCGCGTCGGGACGGCTGAGCGCGGCGTCCAGCAGATCGGCCTCGTGCTGTTCCCACCGTCCCCAGGAGAGGCGTCGCGCGCAGATGTAGGACGCCGCCTGGGCGATGACCTTGGGCGAGGTGGCGGGAAGCAGACGCAGGCCCGCCGCCCTGGCCGCCTGGCGCACCTGCGGAACCCAGTCGTTGAGGCGCAGGGCGATGGCCACGAGCTGGAACGCCGCCCGCGGCGGTCGCCGCAGGTTGGCCAGCCCGGCCTGGCGGACATAGCCATCGGGCGAGAAGGTCAGCAGCCAGGCCAGGTCTTCGTCCCGGGCGCGCCGGCTCGCCAGCCGCAGGCCATGCTCGCGGCGCGACATCCTGGAAACCTGCGGGGCGGCGCGGTCGAGCGCGGCCCGGCCCGCGTGGATCACCTCCGACAGGGGCGTGGCGCGAAGCTCGGCCATGGCCACCGCGACGGCCGCGCCCGTCGGCGTGGGCGGTGAGCCCACGACGAGCCGCCGCCAGAAAGTCAGCAGCCAGCGCATCGCTCTGTCCTTTTGGGCGCGCAGTCGTGGACGAGCCGGCGAAGCTTTGCAACCTCCGGCCTGCCTCAAGGCGGTCACTCCGCCGCGCGCGCCTCCGGTTCGGCCCGCACCGCGCCGGCCAGGAAGGCCGCGTGGGTCGGCAGGGCGTTCGCCGTGCGGGCGGCGGCGTGGGCCAGGTCGGCCAGCCAGTCGTCGACGCGGGCGTCCGAAACCGCCGCCGTCATCGGGTGGGCGGCGGCCGGCGTCAGGCCCTGGCCCAGCAGCACCTGCACCCAGCTGGTTTCCTTGAAGAGGTCGTCCTCGTGGCTGAACACCCGGCCGGGGCCGGTGAACAGCGAAAGGCGCGCGGCCAGACTGTCGGGGATCTCCATCGCCTTGCGGCTGGCCCAGAACGGTGTGTCGTCGCGCTCGGTGGCCTTGTAGTGCAGCACCAGAAAGTCGCGGATGCGGGCGTATTCGTCGCCGGTCTGGCGGTTGAACTCGGCGATCAGGGCGGGATCGAAGCCCTGGTCGGGGAACAGGGCCAGCAGGCGCGCCAGGCCCGATTGCACCAGGTGGATGCTGGTCGACTCCAGCGGCTCCATGAAGCCCGACGCCAGGCCCAGGGCCACGACGTTGCGGTTCCAGAACGCCTTGCGGCGGCCGGTGACGAAGGTCAGCAGGCGCGGCTGCGCCAGCGGTTCGCCCTCCAGGTTGTCCATCAGCACCTGGCGGGCCGTCTCCTTGTCGGTCCAGGCGCCGGAGAAGACGTGGCCGTTGCCGGTGCGATGCTGCAGCGGGATCCGCCACTGCCAGCCGGCGTCGCGGGCCCAGGCGCGGGTGTAGGGAACCGGCGGGGCGGCGTCGCGGCTGGGTACGGCCCAGGCGCTGTCCATCGGCAGCCAGCGCGACCAGTCCTCGTAGCCGGTTTTCAGCGCCTCCTCGATCAGCAGGCCCCTGAAGCCCGAGCAGTCGATGAAGAGCTCGCCCTCCACCCGGCGGCCGTCTTTCAGCGTCACGGCCCGCACAAAACCGCTGTCGGGATCCTGGTCGACCCCGACCACCCGGCCCTCGACCCGCTGCACGCCTTGGGCTTCGGCATGGCCGCGCAGATGGCGGGCGTAGAGCACGGCGTCGAAGTGGAAGGCCCAGTTCAGCGGCTCGCCGCCCTCGGGAGCGACGCGGCCGAAGCGTCCGGCGCGGGCGGCCAGGGCGTTGGCCGACCAGGCCCAGAAGTCCTCGCCGGCGGTTCCGCGCCGGCGGGCGTCCAGCCACCAGTGGTGGAAGGGCGTGGTGCCCAGCGAGCGGCCGACCTGGCCGAAGGCGTGCATGTAGCGGTGGCCGGGCCGCAGCCAGTCGACGAACTCGATGCCCAGCTTGATGGTCCCCTGCGTCGCCCGCAGGAAGGCGTCTTCGTCCAGGCCGATGAAGGCGTTGAAGAACCGCAGCTGCGGGATCGAGGCCTCGCCGACCCCGACCGTGCCTATCTCCTCGGACTCCACCAGCGTGATCCTGGCCGAGGACCCCAGGGCCCGGACCAGCAGGGCCGCGCTCATCCAGCCGGCCGTGCCGCCGCCGACGATGACCAGGTTGCGGATCGGTCCTGCGTTCATGGCGTGCTCCCTGGCGCGACCCGCGCCCGCCTTCTTGCGAGGCGGCTGCGCATCGTCGCGGTCTCCTGAAAAAAGAAAACCCCCGTCGGCGCAGGAAGCCGACGGGGGCGCGAGGACGCGGGGGAAGTGCGCGCCTTAGAACTTGTAGGCGACACCGACGAGGTAGGTGCGGCCGTACTCCTGGTAGTCGATGATCTGGCGCTCATCGCCGTTCTGGTAGGTGACGAAGGGCTCGTTGGTCAGGTTGTTGACCTGGGCCGTCAGCGACAGGCCCTTCAGCGGGCCGTTCTCGAACGAGTAGCCGATCTGGCTGTCGAGCACGGTCTCTTCCTTGACCATCCGGTAGGTGCGGCCGTTGCCGAAGCCGGAGACCTCGCCCAGGAACTTCGAGCGGTAGCGCTCGCTGAGACGGGCCGAGAAGCCGCCCTTCTCATAGTAGACGGTCAGGTTGCCGACGGTCTTCGACAGGCCCGGGATCGGGATCGACGGGTCGCTGAGGCTGTACTGGATCTCGCTCTCGGTGCGCGAGGCGCTGAAGATCGCGCCGAAGCCCTCGAGCACGGGGTGGATCAGCGAGCCCGGCATCGAGACCGTGAACTCCAGGCCCTTGATCGAGCCGCCCTGGCCGTTCTGCGGGATGGTGATGTAGCCCTGGCGCAGCACCGGCTCGGGGTTGGCGCCGATCGGGTAGCCGGTGAAGTCGTGCAGGACGCTGGCGTCGTACACGTAGGTCTTCAGGTCCTTGTAGAAGGCGGCCAGCGAGACATAGGCCTGGCGGCCGAAATACTTCTCGTAGGAGATGTCGATGGCGTTGGCGCGCCACGGCTCCAGCTCCGGGTTGCCGCCGCTGCCGCTCCAGGGCGAGTTGGCCAGGCTGGTGCTGGTCGCGAGCGCCGAGTTGTAGCTGTAGTTGGTGCTGGCGCGCATCTGGTCCATCCGCGGACGGGCCAGGGTGCGGGCCGCGGCGAAGCGGATCACCTGCTCGTTGGGCAGGCGCAGCTGCAGGTTCACGCTGGGCAGGAAGTCGACATAGCTCGTGCCGCCCGACAGCTGGGTCTGCTGGGTGGCCGTGCCGGTGCCGCTGGCGCCCAGGGCGTTGGAGCTCTGGTCGGTGTTGACCACCTGGAAGCCGAAGTTGCCGGTCAGGGCGTGGCCGCCGACCTCGGTCTCGATATTGGCCATCAGATAGCCGACCGTGACCTTCTCCTCGACTTCCCAGCTCTTGACCAGGACGTCGGCGTTCGGGTTGCGGATCTTGGTGTAGGTCCCGTTGTTGAGCAGCGAGAACGGGTCGTAGGCGACGACGCCCGACAGGCCCGCGAAGCCCAGCGAGGTGACGCCCACGATGGCGCTCGACGGGATCGTGACGCTGGCCGGGGCGCCGACGACGCTCAGGAACCACTCGTCGTTCACGAGGCCCTTGGTGCGTTCGCTGTAGTTGACGCCGAAGGTGATGCTGGACAGGCCGCTATCGGGGTTCAGGTCGCGCTTGGCCGAGAAGCGGGCGGCCTTCAGCTCGTCCTCGATGGTCGGCATGTTCAGGTAGCCGTCCTGGCCGCCCGTGACGACGTCGCCGCCCCAGCCCTGCGAGCTGGTCAGCTTGGTCACCGCCGGATCGCCGTAGTTCAGGGCGTTCTTGAAGCTCGCGCCGTGGTCGCTCATCGAGAAGCTGACGGTGTCCAGAGCGCCCAGCGTGTTGCGGCCGGTGCCGGCGTAGGTCTCGAGGATCATGTCGGTGCGCTCGACCTTCGACCAGGAGAGGTCGGTGTCGATGGTCCAGCTGTCGCCGACGCTCCAGCGGTTGTTCCAGCCCAGCGACCAGATGTCGGCGTCGCGGTCGTTGCCGTCGTTACGGATCACCGGCTTGACGTTGGAATAGGTCGCGTTGGTGATCATGCCGCCCGAGGCGGTGGTCCCGCTGATGGCGGGGCCGGGGCGCGTGCCGTTGGCGTCGGTGGCGCCGCCGCCCCAGGCCAGCGGGATTTCCATGCCGCGCACCAGCTGGTGGTTCTCGAACTTCGAGTAGAAGACGTCGAGCGTGCTGGTGAAATTGTCGGTCGGGGCGAACTCGACCGTAGCCATCACGCCGTCGCGCTTCAGCTTGCTCGACATGGCGGTGACCCGCGCGCCGCCGAGCACCAGGTTGCCGGCGCCGTCGGTGGGATAGCCCCAGGCGTTGAAGCGCTGGGCCTGGTAGGGCGACTCCATGTGGGCGTAGCCGATGGCGACGCCCAGCTTACCGTCCATGAACTGGTCGATGTAGGAGATGTTGAAGCGGTTGCCGTGGGCCGACGAGCCCGGGTTCAGCGCGCCGATGTCGTTCCACTCGTAGCGGGCGCCGACGGCGAAGGCGCGCTTGCCGAACTTCAGCGGGCGGATGGTGCGCATGTCGGCGGTGCCGGCCAGGCCCTGGCCCAGCAGCGAGGCGTCGGGGGTCTTGTAGATGACCACGCCGCTCAGCAGTTCCGACGGATACTGGTCGAACTCGACGCCGCGGTTGTCGCCGGTCGAGACCTGCTCGCGGCCGTTCAGCAGGGCGGTGGTGAAGTCCGGGGCCAGGCCGCGGATCGAGATCACCTGGCCGCGGCCGTCGAGGCGCTGGGCGGTCAGGCCGGGCAGGCGGGCGATCGACTCGGCGATCGACACGTCGGGCAGCTTGCCGATGTCTTCGGCCGAGACGGCTTCGACGATCGAGGTCGAGTCCTTCTTCAGCGAGATGGCGCCTTCGATCCCGCGGCGGATGCCGGTGACGGTGATCTCCTCGACGGTGTCGGGTTCGGTGGTCTGGGCGGCGGCCGGCGTGGTTTGAGCCTGGGCGGCTCCGGCGGCGATCATCAGCGCCAGCCCCGTTCCGCCCATCAGCGCCGCGCGGCGCAGCTTGAATCGGATGTCCATGATGTTCCCTCCCGCAAGTGGTGTCCGCGCGGTTCCTCCGCGCCGTGTTGCGCAAATTACTGCAAACAGGTGCCGGCTTTTGCAACTGAAAAATGGATGGATTGTCATGTTCGTTGACCGGGAGGTGTGCTTTCCGCTGCTTTCACAGGGTTTTTGCGGCTATTTCGCCACAGTGCGACAACCCTACCGTTCATGCTCGTAAGGCGAATGGATTGACAGCAGGTCAGCGGCTTTGCAAATCTATGCAAAATTGACGTGGCGACCGGGTCGTCGAAGATCGCGACGCTAGGGATGGAGGGCAGGGGGATGAACACCCGCAATCGGTGGGGGCGGCTGGCGGCCGCGCTCGGCTGCGCCAGCCTCGCCGCGACCGCCGTCCCGGCCTTCTCGGCGCAAACGTCTCAAGCCTTCCGCGATCGGCTCCCGCAGGACGAGGTGATCTACTTCGTCTTGCCCGACCGCTTCGCCAACGGCGATCCGTCCAACGACCAGGGCGGGCTCAAAGGCGACCGCCTGGCCACCGGCTTCGACCCGGCCGACAAGGGCTTCTTCCACGGCGGCGACCTGAAGGGCCTGGCCGGCAAGCTCGACTACATCCAAGGCCTTGGCGCGACCGCGATCTGGCTGGCCCCGATCTTCGCCAACAAGCCGGTGCAGGGTCCCAAGGGCCAGGAGAGCGCGGCCTATCACGGCTACTGGATCACCGACTTCACGACGGTGGACCCGCATCTGGGAACCAAGGCCGACTTCAAGGCCCTGGTTGAGGCCGCCCATGCGCGCGGCCTCAAGGTCTACATGGACATCGTCGTCAACCACACGGCCGACGTCATCAAGTTCAAGGAATGCGAAGACCGCCGCTGCGACTATCGCAGCAAGGCCGACTATCCGGTTTCGCGCAAAGGCGGCGTCTCGGGGGCTGCGATCAACGCCGGCTTTTCAGGCGACGCCGACGGCTCGGCCGGGAATTTTGCAAAGCTCACCCGGCCCGACTTCGCCTACACGCCCTACGTTCCGGCGGCCGAGGCCAGGGTCAAGAAGCCCGACTGGCTGAACGACCCGATCTGGTACCATAACCGCGGCGAGAGCGACTTCGTCGGCGAGAGCTCGCTCTATGGCGACTTCGCCGGGCTCGACGATCTCTACACCGAGAACCCGCGCGTGGTGGACGGCTTCATCGACATCTACGGCGCCTGGATCGACGAGTTCGGGATCGACGGCTTCCGCGTCGACACCGCCCGCCATGTGAACCCGCAGTTCTGGCAGGCCTTCGTGCCGGCCATGCAGGCGCGGGCGGCCGCGCGGGGCATCCCCAACTTCCACATCTTCGCCGAGATCGCCGATCCGGATCCGGTGGCCCTGGCGCGTTCGACCGTGGTCGACGGCTTCCCCGCCGCGCTGGACTTCGCCTTCCAGCAGGCGGCGACCGAGACGGTGGCGGGCAAGGCCGGGACCGACCGCTTCGCCCGGCTCTACGCCGCCGATGCGCTCTATCGCGGCGGCGAGGCGGCGGGCCTGCAGATCCCGACCTTCCTGGGCAATCACGACATGGGTCGGTTCGGCCGCCGGCTGGTGGCGGGTAACCCCGGCGCCTCCGACGACGAGCTGCTCAAGCGCGACGTGCTGGCCCACGCCCTGCTGATGTTCCTGCGCGGCGCCCCGACCCTCTACTACGGCGACGAGCAGGGCTTCACCGGCGACGGCGACGACAAGGACGCCCGCGAGGACATGTTCGCCAGCCAGGTCGCCGCCTACAACGACAACCGCCTGATCGGCGGCAAGCCCGGCTCGGCCGACCGCTTCGACACCGGCGCGCCGCTCTATCGCGCCATCGCCGGCATGGCCAAGGCGCGCGCCGCCGACCCCGCCCTGCGCGGCGGCCGGCAGGTCATTCGCGCCGCCGGCGACAAACCCGGCCTGCTGGCCGTTTCCCGTATCCTCCAGGGTCATGAGACCCTGGTCCTGTTCAACACCGGCCAGACGCCGGTGGAGGCCCAGGTCGAGGTCGAGACGACCTCGGCCGCGTGGCGCTCGGTCGTCGGCGCCTGCGCGCCGGCGTCCGCCGCCCCGGGCAGCTACCGCGTGACGATCGCGCCGCTCGACTACAAGATCTGCGTCTCGGAGGGCGCGCCCCAGTGACCATCGAAAGCCTGGCGAACCCCGCCGCGTCCCTTGCTTCCGCTCACGCCGCCAAATGGTGGCGCGGCGCGGTGATCTATCAGGTCTATCCGCGCAGCTATGCCGACTCCAACGACGACGGGGTGGGCGACCTGCCGGGCATCACCGCGCACTTGGAGCATATCGCCTCGCTGGGCGTGGACGCGATCTGGCTGTCGCCGTTCTTCGCCTCGCCGATGAAGGACTTCGGCTACGACGTCTCGGACTATCGCGACGTCGATCCGATTTTCGGAAGCCTGACCGACTTCGACGCCTTGATCGCCAAGGCCCATAAGCTGGGCGTCAAGATCATCATCGATCTGGTGTTTTCCCACACCAGCGACGAGCACGCCTGGTTCGCCCAGGGCCGCGAAAGCCGAGATAATCCGTATGCGGATTGGTACGTCTGGGCCGACGCCAAGGCCGACGGCTCGCCGCCGTCCAACTGGCAGTCGGTGTTCGGCGGCCCGGCCTGGACCTGGGACGCCCGGCGCGGCCAGTACTACATGCACAACTTCCTGGCCTCGCAGCCGCAGCTGAACCTGCATAATCCGAAGGTCCAGGAGGCCCTGCTCGACGTCACCCGCTTCTGGCTGGAGCGCGGGGTCGACGGCTTCCGCTTCGACGCCATCAATTTCTCGATGCACGACCCGGCCCTGCGGGACAATCCGCCGATGCCGCCGGGCGGCAAGCGCACCCGGCCGTTCGACTTCCAGGACAAGGTCCACAACCAGGGCCATCCGGACATCCCGAAGTTCCTGTCCCGCCTGCGCGCCCTGACCGACCAGTATGGCGACCGCTTCTCGGTGGCCGAGATCGGCGGCGACCGGGCCGACGAGGAGATGAAGCGGTTCACGGCCGGCGAGGATCACCTCAATAGCGCCTACAGCTTCCTCTACCTCTATGCCGACGAGCTGCGCGACGAACTGGTGCGCAGCGGGGCGACCGACTGGCCGGGCGCGCAGGGCGAGGGCTGGCCGTCCTGGACCTTCTCCAACCACGACGCCCCGCGGGCGGTGTCGCGCTGGGCGCGGGGCCGCGACCGCAAGGCCTTCGCCGAGATGGCGCTGCTGCTGCTGATGACCCTGCGCGGCAACGTCTTCGTCTATCAGGGCGAGGAACTGGGCCTGCCTCAGGCCCACGTGCCGTTCGAGCGACTGGTCGATCCGGAAGCCATCGCCAACTGGCCCCAGACCCTGGGCCGCGACGGCGCCCGCACCCCGATCCCGTGGAAGGCAGGCGCGGTCAATGCCGGCTTCTCCACCGTCGAGCCCTGGCTGCCGGTGGATCCGGCGCACCTGCCGCTGTCGGTCGATGCGCAGGAGGCCGATGCGGCCTCGACCCTGCACGTCGCCCGCCGCCTGATCGGCCTGCGCGCGAAGTGGCCGGCCCTGAAGACCGGCGGCATGCATCTGGTGGACACCAACACCCCGCTGCTGGTGTTCGAGCGCGGCGAGGGCGATCAGGCTTTGCTCTGCGTGTTCAACATCGGCTTCGAGGCCGTGGCCTGGGACCTGCCGGACGGCTGGACCGTGGTCGACAGCGTCAATCTCGGCGCGCCGGGGACGGTCCCGCCATTGGGCGGCCTGCTGGCGAAGCGGGGGTGATCTCTCACCCCAATTCTCCCGTCATTCCCGCCCTTGTGGCGGGAACCGCTCTGTCAGCCGCAGGTGCGAGTGAGGCGGACCGCCAGCGGTCCGCTTGCGCTTCACACGCTAGCGGAACCAGGGGTTCCCGCCACAAGGGCGGGAATGACGGGTTGAAAGGTGAGGGGAAGGGTGGGCGGCAGGAGCTGCTACCCCCCGCAGCTCTCGCGGATGATCAGATCCGTCGGCACCCGCTCGGACCGGCTCGCGCCCTGCCCACTCGCGTCCAGCAGCTTCGAGACCATCAGCCGTCCCGCCTTGGCGGTGTCCTGCGAGATCGTCGACAGGGCCGGGCGCGAGTAGCGGGCGAAGGGCACGTCGTCGTAGCCGATCACCGAGACGTCGCCGGGCACCGACAGCCCCGCATGCTGCAGGGCGCGGATGGCGCCCAGCGCGATCAGGTCGGAGGCGGCCACCACGCCGTCGAACTTCACGCCGCGCTGGATGAGGCTGTCGATGCTGGCCTCGGCCGACTCGACCTCGAAGTGGGCCGGCACGATCAGGTCGGGATCGACGCCCAGGCCGAACTGCTCGACCGCGTCGAGATAGCCGCGGTGGCGCTGCATGGCTTCGGGCGCTTCGGTGTCGCCCAGGAAGACGATGCGCTTGCGGCCGAGGCGCGCCAGATGCAGCGTCGCGCGCTTGGCGCCGAGAGGATTGTCCGAACCCACCGAGCAATAGGCCTGGTCGGGCAGCTGCGCGCCCCAGACCACGAAGCGGGCCTCGGTCTCGGCCAGGCGGTTGAAGGCGGTGTGCAGCCAGGACTGGCCCAGGAAGATCACCCCGTCGGCGCGGCTGGTGGTCATGGCCGCCGACAGGTCTTCGAAGCTGCCCGGCGCCACGTGGCTGACCAGGATATCGCAGCCGCGCTCGCGGGCCGCCTCGCCGACGCCGGCGAACAGTTCGAGGAAGAAGGGATCCGAGAGGCGTCCCTCGCGGTGCTGCGGACGCGGCACGACGATGGCGATCGTGCCCTCGGCGCCGATCGGGCCGGCGGGCATGTAGCGGCGGAACGGATAGTCCATCTCGCGCGCCAGCTTCCAGATCAGCTGTTTGGTGCGCTGGTTGACGGCGGGGCTGTCGTTCAGCGCCCGCGAGGCGGTGGAGATCGAGACGCCGGCCATCCTGGCCAGGTCTTCCAGACGCGTCGCCCCCTTGCTCACCGTTCCCCGTCCCCGTGGTCTCGAGCGCCCAAAGTGGCGGGCGCAAATTTTGCCGCAAAAGTTTTCAGTAGCCTTCTTAACGCATCGACGCCCGCGCTTGGCAAGTGCGGCGCGACGCGGAGTCCAGGAGCAGAAGCATGATCCTACGCCTTCTCGCCGTCGCCGCCCTGGCGCTCGCGGCGTCGCCCTCGCTGGCGGCCGTTACGGCGACCGCGACCTCACCCGACAAGGTGCTGAGCGTGTCGGTGACCACCGACAACGACGGCCAGCCGACCTACAGCGTCAGCCGCCTTGGCCGGCCGGTGATCGCGCCGTCGAAGCTGGGCTTCATCCTGGTCGACGCTCCCAAGCTGCAGCGCAATTTCGAGGTCACGGACCAGCAGACCCGCAGTGTCGACGAGACCTGGGACCTGCCCTGGGGCGAGCGCAAATCGGTGCGCAATCGCTTCAACGAGCTGCGCGTGACCCTGGTCGAGAAGACCCCGCTGCACCGCCGGCTCGACGTGGTGTTCCGCCTCTATGACGACGGCCTGGGCTTCCGCTACGAGTTTCCCGAACAGGCCAATCTCAAGACCGCCCGCATCGGCGAGGAGCTGACCGAGTTCAGCCTCGTGGACGAGGCCACGGCCTGGTGGATCCCGGCCTATGAGTGGAACCGCGAGGAATATCTCTACAACAGGACCCCGCTCGAAGAGGTGTCGGTCGCCCAGACGCCGATGACCCTGCGCACCCAGGATGGCCTGCACGTCTCGATCCACGAGGCGGCGCTGGTCGACTACGCCGGCATGAACCTGGCCCGCGCCCAGGATCGCCGCTTCAAGGCCAGCCTGACGCCGGGGATCAGCGAGGCCAAGGTCGAGCGCGCCCTGCCGTTCCCCACGCCCTGGCGCACCCTGCAGATCGCCGACAGCGCCGGCGGTCTGGTCACCTCCAGCCTGATCCTGAACCTGAACGAGCCCAACAAGCTGGGCGACGTCTCCTGGATCAAGCCGATGAAATATGTCGGCGTCTGGTGGGAGATGCACCTCGACCACAAGACCTGGGGCTCGGGCCCCAAGCACGGCGCGACCAACGACAACGTCATGCGCCACATCGATTTCGCCGCCAGGCACGGCCTGGGCGGGGTGCTGGTCGAGGGCTGGAACAAGGGCTGGGACGGCGCCTGGTTCGCCGACGGCTCGGAGTTCAGCTTCACCGAATCCTATCCGGACTTCGACCTGAAGAAGCTCACCGACTACGCTCGCAAGAAGGGCGTCGTGCTGATCGGCCACCACGAGACGGCCGGCAACACCGTCGTCTACGAGCGCCAGATGGATGCGGCCTTCGACCTCTACAAGTCGGTCGGCGTGCCGGCCGTGAAGACCGGTTACGTCGCCGACGCCGGCGGCGCCCAGGTGCTGGGTCTGGACGGCAAGGTCCATTTCGCCTGGCACGAAAGCCAGGCCTTGGCGCAGCATCACGTGCGGGTGCTGGAAGCCGCCGCCAAGCGCCAGATCGCCATCAACTCGCACGAGCCGATCAAGGACACCGGCCTGCGCCGCACTTACCCCAACTGGATCAGCCGCGAGGGCGCGCGGGGCATGGAGTTCAGCGCCTGGGGCCAGCCGGGCAATCCGCCCGAGCACGAGGCCAACCTGGTCTTCACCCGCCTGCTGGCCGGTCCGATGGACTACACGCCCGGCATCTTCGGCATGAAGACCAAGGCCCCCGACGGCGTGGCCACCACCTGGGCCAAGCAGCTGGCGCTGTACGTCGTCATCTACAGCCCGATCCAGATGGCCGCCGACCTGCTCGAGAACTACGAGGCCAACCCCAAGCCCTTCAAGTTCATCGAGGACGTGCCGGTCGACTGGGCCGACACCAAGGTCGTCAACGGCGAGATCGGCGACTTCGTCACCATCGCCCGCAAGGACCGCAAGAGCGACGACTGGTACCTGGGCGCGGTCAGCGACGAGCAGGGCCGGGTGCTTTCCGCGCCGCTGTCGTTCCTCGATCCGGGCCGCAAGTACCGCGCCGAGATCTACCGCGACGGTGAGGCGGCCGACTGGAAGACCGCCCCGCAGGACATCGTCATCGAGACCCGCGAAGTCACGGCGGCGGATACGCTGGTGTTGAAGCTGGCCCCCGGCGGCGGCCAGGCGATCCGGTTCGTGGCGCTGAAGCGGTAGGACTCTCAACTCCGTAAAATCCCCGCGAAAGCGGGGACCCAGGTGTTTTATCGTCGAGCGCCACGGGTTTCAGAAAAAGCCTGGGCCCCGCTTTCGCGGGGGTTTTACGGGGGCCTACCCGAACACCAGCGACCGGTGCGCGCCGACCCCCGCCAGCACCCCGTCGGCGGAAGCCAGGGTGGCGTTGTGGTTGGCCCTCGCCGCGTCGCCGGCGGCGAAGACGCCCGGCGCGCTGGTGGCCTTCCAGTCGTCGACGGCGATCAGCGGACCCAGCGGGCCGTCCTCGAAGGCGCAGCCCAGGCGCTGGGCCAGCGGGCTGGCCATGCGCACGGTCGGCGAGGCGAAGATCGCCTCGATGGCGACGATCCGGCCGTCGGCCAGGCGGGCGCCGGACAGCGCCGGCTCCTCGCCCAGCAGCGCGACCACCGGAACCTCCTCGATCGCCACGCCGCGCGCGGCCAGCTTCGCCCGGGTGTCGTCGTCGATCGGCAGGCCCTGGCTGAACAGGGTGGTCGGCCCCCAGTCGGGCAGCATCTGGGCCTTGTGGGCGTCCATGGCGCTGCTGGCCAATACGCCCAGCCTTTGGTCGCGCGCCTCGTAGCCGTGGCAGTAGGGGCAGTGCAGCACGCTGGCGCCCCAGCGGGGCTTGAGGCCGGGAATCTCGGGCAGCTGGTCGGCGACGCCGGTGGCCAGCACCAGGCGTCTGCCGCGCACGGTGCGGCCGTCGCTGAGGGCCACGGTGAAGGCCTCGTCTTCGGCGCCGGCGTCGCGCGCCTCGCCCTCGACGAACGACACGGTCGGATAGGCCGACAGCTGGCGGCGGGCTTCGCGCAGGATGTCGAACGGCGCCTTGCCGTCCTGGCCGAGGAAGCCGTGCGAGGCGTCGGCGAAGCGGTTGCGGGGCAGGCCGGCGTCGACCACCAGCACGTCGCGGCGGGCGCGGGCCAGCTGCATGGCGGCGGACAGGCCGGCGAAGCTGCCGCCGACGACGATGACGTCATGACTCATGGTGGGGGTCCTTGCAGCCGGCCGCCTGCAGCACGACGCGGCGGGGGCCGATCTCGGCGGCCAGGTCCGCCAGGGTGATGTTCGACAGGCGCGCGTCCAGCAGCCGGCGAGCCTCGGACACGGCGTCGTCCAGGGCGGCGTTGACCGCCTGCTCGACGACGCAGCCGGGGCTTTCCTCGGCCTTGCCCAGCGCCAGCACCGGCTCGTCCAGGGCGGCCTGGATGTCGGCCAGGCTGACGGCGTCCAGCGGTTTCAGCAGGGTCCAGCCGCCGCCGTGGCCCTTGGTCGAGCCGACGATGCCGGCCTCGCGCAGGCCGGCGAAGGTGCGGCGGATGACCACCGGATTGGTCGCGGCCCAGCCGGCCAGGACCTCGGAGGTCAGGGCCTTGTCGGGCTGTTCGGCCATATGCAGCAGCACGTGCAGGGCGACGGAGAGGCGGCTGTTCCGTTTCATGTAATAATATATGTTACGTGATTGGGCGGGGCGCAAGGGGGATTGCCCTTTTGCTGATGCCTTCCCCCCAAGTCGCCTTCCTGGGCCTTGTGCCCAGGATCCATCGCACCGCCGCTCAGATCGTGGATGACCGGCCGGGGTCTTGGCGGCTGAACCATGGACCCTGGGCACAAGGCCCAGGGAGGCGGATCTGTTGATGCAAATTTGTGAGAATTATTGCTGTTCCTGAGTGTGACGTTCGCGGCGACATCCCCGTGAACATCAGCCGACACGGCCGCTATCCCACCATTTTTCCCATGAATCCGGCCGAAATCCCACTTCCTCATTGCATCGCTCCCCGCCCCATGCACAAATGCCCGTCGCAAAGCGCATTGCAAAAACTTGCGCAAACGGCCGGGAAAACCGGCGGCGTCACGGCGGGGAAGCGATGACCAAGGCCAGGCTGAGCCTCTTCCAGATCTGGAACATGTGCTTCGGGTTCTTCGGGATCCAGATCGGCTTTGGCCTGCAGAACGCCAACACCAGCCGCATCTTCCAGACCCTGGGCGTCGAGATCGACCACCTGGCCATCCTGTGGATCGCGGCCCCCGCCACGGGCCTGCTGGTGCAGCCGATCATCGGCTACCTGTCCGACAAGACCTGGGGGAAGCTGGGTCGCCGGCGGCCCTACTTCTTCTGGGGCGCGATCCTGACCACGGCCGCCCTGATCCTGATGCCCAACTCGCCGTCCCTGTGGATCGCGGCCTCGGCGCTGTGGATCATGGACGCCTCGATCAACATCACCATGGAGCCGTTCCGGGCCTTCGTCGGCGACAACCTGCCCGACGAGCAGCGCTCGACCGGCTACGCCATGCAGAGCTTCTTCATCGGGATCGGCGCCGTGCTGGCCTCGTGCCTGCCGTGGATCCTGACCAACTGGCTGGATGTGGCCAACACCGCCCCGGCCGGCCAGATCCCGGACTCGGTGCGCATCGCCTTCTACGTTGGCGGCGCGGTGCTGCTGGCCTCGGTGCTGTGGACGGTGTTTTCCACACGCGAATACAGCCCCGAGCAGATGGCCGCCTTCGAGGACGCCGAAGCCGCCGCCAAGGGCGAGGCGGTCGCCGTCGAGGCGCAGGCTGAAGGCCGCGGCGTCGCCGCCTACCTGACCGGCGGCGTGGCCTGGACGATCGCCGGCCTGGCGGTCGCGGTGGGCGTCTACGCCGCCCGGCTGGAGAAGGAGCTCTACGTCCTTTCGGCCCTGATCGCCGGCTTCGGCGTGGCGCAGCTGGTCGCCGGCCAGCTGAAGGCGGGCGGGCGCACCCGCAACGGCTTCTCCGAAGTGGTCGAGGACCTCTTCGCCATGCCCTCCACCATGAAGCAGCTGGCCGTCGTGCAGTTCTTCTCGTGGTTCGGCCTGTTCGCCATGTGGATCTACACCACGCCCGGCGTGGCGGCCTTCCACTACGGCGCTACCGACACGGCTTCGGCCGCCTACAACGCCGGCGCCGACTGGGTGGGGGTGCTGTTCGGGGTCTATAACGGCGTGGCGGCTCTGGCGGCCCTGCTGATCCCGGTCATCGCCCGCGCGACCAGCCGCCGCGTCGCCCACGCCCTGTGCCTCGTTTTGGGCGGGCTTGGCCTGCTGTCGTTCCTGGTCATCCGCGACCCCAAGCTGCTGATCGTCGGCATGGTAGGCGTCGGCTTCGCCTGGAGCTCGATCCTGTCGGCCCCCTATTCGATCCTGTCGGGCTCGGTGCCGGCGCGGAAGATGGGCGTCTATATGGGCATCTTCAATTTCTTCATCGTCATCCCGCAGCTGCTGGCCGCCACCGTGCTGGGCCTGCTGCTCAAGACCTTCTTCGGCGGCCAGGCGATCTATGCGCTCGTGCTGGGCGCGGCCTCGTTCCTGATCGCCGCCGTCGCCGTCTTCGCCGTCAACGACCCGGGCGAGCCCAAGCGGCTGGCCAAGTCTGCTTCGTGAGGCCCCTTATGCGTACCCTCAAGACCCTGATCCTGGCCGCCTCGGCCCTGACCGCCGCCGTCGCCACGACCGCCTGCGCGGCGGAGCCGGCGACGACCTGGGCCTATTCGGCCAAGACCGCCGTCGGCGCCTCTTACGAGGCCTATGTCGACGGCGCCTACAAGGACGGCGGCCGCACCGGCGCGGTGTCGAAGGTGTGGTTCTCGGTCGCCGACGGCGTGCTGACCGAGACCATGTACGGCCTCATCCACGAGGCCCAGATCAAGCAGATGCGGGTCGCCGTGAAGACCGCCGACGGCTTGGCGGTCGAGGGCCGCGACACGACCGCCAAGACTGAATATCTGTATACGGACAAAAAGGGCCGCCCGCTGTCGCCGGCCTACAAGATCACCACCACCGACAAGGCCGGCCGCTTCGTCATCGAGAAGCGGATCTTCACCGATCCCGACCGCAACGCCCTGTTCCTGCGGGTGACGGTCAAGGCGCTGAAGGGCCCGGTGACGCCGTTCCTGGTGCTGGAGCCGCACATGGCCAACACCGGCGGAAACGATGTCGGCTCGGCCGGCGCGCAAGGCCTGACGGCCGGCGAGGGCAAGGTCTACCTCACCCTGCGCGGCGACCGTCCCTTCGCCAAGGCCGCCGCGGCCAAGCTGGAAGGCAATGACGCCCTGAAGATCCTCGACGGCGGCGTGCTGGAGGGCGCTTCGGAAGCCAAGGGCGCGATCGTCCTGGCCGCCCAGCTGCCGACCCTGGCGGCCGGCGAGGCGACCTATGACTTCGCCATCGGCTTCGGCGCCGATCCGGGCGCCTCCAGCCAGACGGCCATGGCCAGCCTGAAGACCGGCTATGCCGAGGTGCTGGCCCGCTATAACGGCGAGGGCGAACGGGTCGGCTGGGCCGACTACATCGCCTCGCTGTCCGAACTGCCGCGCGTGGCCGCCCAGAGCGCCGACGGCGGCAAGCTGGCCTATGCCAGCGCCCTGATGCTGAAGGTGCAGGAAGACCGCACCCACGCCGGCGCCCTGATCGCCTCGCTGTCCAACCCGTGGGGCGACACGGTGGACGCCGTCCGCCCCTCGACCGGCTACAAGGCCGTCTGGCCGCGCGACTTCTACCAGTGCGCCATGGCCCTGGCGGCCCTGGGCGACAAGGAAACCCCGCTGGCGGCCTTCCACTATCTGCCCACCGTGCAGGTCGGTCCCAAGACCCCAGGCAACAAGGGCGCCGGCGGCTGGTTCCTGCAGAAGACCGAGGTCGACGGCACGCCCGAGTGGGTCGGCGTCCAGCTGGACCAGACGGCCATGCCGATCATGCTGGGCTGGAAGCTGTGGAAGCTGGGCTGGCTGTCGGAAGCCGACCTTGCGGCCTACTACGCCCGCATGATCAAGCCGGCCGCCGACTTCCTGGTCGATGGCGGCAAGGTCAACATCGGCTGGAACCACGAGACCATCGTCCCGCCCTTCACCCAGCAGGAGCGCTGGGAGGAGCAGGACGGCCACTCGCCCTCGACCACGGCCGCGGTGATCGCCGGCCTCGTCACCGCCGGCGACATCGCCGATCTCGCGGGCGACAAGGCCTCGGGCGACCGCTACCGCGCCACGGCCGACGCCTATTCGGCCAAGGTCGAGGCGCGGATGTTCACGACCAGCGGCAAGTTCGGCGACGGGTCGTACTTCATGCGCCTGAACAAGAACGAGGATCCCAACGACAAGGCCCCGATCGGCGCCGCCAACGGCCAGATCGCCCCGCCCGAGGACGAGGTCGTGGACGGCGGGTTCCTGGAGCTGGTCCGCTACGGCGTGCGCCGGGCCGACGACAGCCACATCGCCGGCAGCCTGCCGGAGCTGGACGACACGGCGCGGGACGACCTCTACCGCGTGCGCTACGACTTCAGCTTCCCGGGCGTGAAGGGCGAGTTCCCCGGCTGGCGGCGCTACGACGTCGACGGCTATGGCGAGGACGCCAAGACCGGCGGCAACTACGGCGAGGGCGGCGAGATGAGCCCCGGCCAGCGCGGCCGGGTGTGGCCGATCTTCACCGGCGAGCGCGGCCACTACGAACTGGCCCTTGCTCAGGAAAAGGCGGCCGCCGAGAAGGGCAAGGTCGGCAAGGGCCAGATCGACGCCATCCGCGCTCGCTACGTGAAAGCCATCGAGCTCTTCGCCAATGACGGCCTGCTGATCCCCGAACAGGTCTGGGACGGCGTCGGCGCCGACGCCCGCCCCCCCCATGTGAAGGGCGAGGGCACGGACTCGGCCACGCCCCTGGCCTGGTCGCACGCCGAGTACCTCAAGCTCTTGCGTTCGCTGGCCGACCGCCAGGTGTGGGATCGCTACGAGCCGGTGGCCGCGCGCTACGCGAAGTAGGGGGCGGGAGATCGATATCCATCTGCTCGCGTTCCCTCATCCCGTCTTTCCCCGCGCAGGCGGGGACCCAAGCTGACGCTCAGGAAGAGGCGCGGCCGCGGATGATCTGCCGACTCGGCTTGGGTCCCCGCCTGCGCGGGGAGGCTCGATGAAATATCGGCCCGGGCCTTGGATGTGGATCGGAGGTTGGGCGGTTTCGCCCGGGCGCGGGGTCGTCTACGACTTCATGCGGGAGGACCCCTCGCCATGACCGGTCAGCCGATCACGCTGAGGCTGCGCATCCAGGACCCGGTTCCGGGCGTAGCCTACAGCCTGCAGGACAAGAAGAACCATCCCGTGGGGCCGGCAGTCGCCGGCGACGCGCCGCTCGCCCTCGACGTCTCCGTGCGCGTCGCGCCGGGACCTCGGTTTCTGGGCGAGTTCGTCCGCAGCGAAGGCCCCAGCCGGCGGTTCGTCTACATCGCCATCGGAACCTCGGCCGGCGATCACGCCTCGCCCTGGAGCCGGCGCGCCAAGATCGACATCCACACGATCCCGGCCGACCTGCTGGCCAAGGCGCTGGACGGCGCGGTGCTCGAGGTCCTCCTGCCCGGCAAGGCCAAGGACGGCGGCCCGGCCTGCGCGACGGTGGTTCCGCTTGAACAATGGCGCGTGGTGGACTGACGCTCGACGCATCGCGCCGCCTTCGTGGGTCACGGCCAAGCTTCGGCTTGTTCGCCGGACGCGCGTCTGCAAGGCTCCACCCATGACGGTGGAGCCCCGCATCAGCAACCCAGCGGCGATCGAGGCCGAGGACATCCGGCGCATCCTGGCGGCGGGGCGCGAACCCATCGTCCAGTTCTCCACACCCCCATCAGCCGACATGCTGGAACGGGTGAACGAACTTTGCCGGACTTTCGACGAGGCGCTGGAGGTGCGGTTCTATACTCACTTCGACAGCGTGTTCGACGCCGACCTCCTGGCTCTCCTGCCGGACGTTCGATGGCTGACGCTGGACTGCCTGAGGCGGATCGACAACGTCGAGCGCGTCGCCGACCTGCCGCGCCTGACCCGCTTCGGGTTCGGCGTGGAGGATTTCGACCGGCCCAATTTTCTGGACCTGCTGCCGCTGGAGCGGCTGACCCACCTGTCCGTGGGTGAAAATATTCGACGCGACTTCGACCTGTCGCCCCTGGCCAGGGCGCAGGCCCTGACCGACCTCCAGATCGTCGGCCATACGCGGGGCATCGAGGCGGTGGCGGGGTTGAAGCAGCTTCGCGCGCTCGACCTCAACAGCATTCCCAAGAAGCAGGACCTGGACTTCGTATCGGAGGTGACCGGCCTGCGATCGCTGCGGCTGGTCCTCGGCGGTCGTGACGCCATCGACGAGGTCCGGCACGAGGGGTTGGAGGCGCTGGAGATCATCCGCGTGCGAGGGCTGGCCGGCCTGGGGAGCCTGACGCGCTTTCCCCGCCTGCGCCGTCTTCACGTCGAGGACCAGATCCGTCTCGCCGCGATCGACCTGGCCGGCCCGCCGCTGGAGGAGGTCTTCGTGCTGAACTGCAAGACGCTCGCGACCCTTGCAGGTGTAGCCGCGATTCCAACCTTGCGGCATCTGCGGGTCTATCGGGCCGCGCTGGACCTGGACGTCCTCGCGACCCGCGACTGGCCGTCGGCGATGGAGGTGCTGGCGCTCTATTCAGGGCGGGTGAAGGAAGACCTCGGGCGCCGCGCCCTGCTGGACGCCCGGGGTTACCGCGAGTTCTAACCAGTCCGTGCGCCTTTCTATGGCCCTCGACTCCGGCTAAGAACGGAGCATGAACGCCGTTGACCCCTACCTGATCCTCGCCCTCGTCTTCCTGGTCGCCGCGGCCGGGGCGGTCGTCTGGGCGCTGATGGCGCAGCGCAAGGCCGCCAGCGCCGAGCAGGAGGCCTGGCGGCTGGGCGCCCAGCTGGAGCAGGCGCTGGAGCGCCACCGCATGCTGGAGGACCAGTCCAAGACCCAGATCGAGCTGATCCGCGCCCAGGCCGAGAAGAGCGCCCAGGCCGTGGCCGAGCAGCTGATCAAGCGGGCCGACGAGAACGCCAAGAGCCGCGACCAGCTCACCCACGCCCGCCTCGAGGCCCAACTGAAGCCGGTGGCCGAGACCCTGGCCAAGTTCGAGGCCCAGGTCACCGCCGTCGAGAAGTCGCGGGCCGAGGAGAGCGGCGGGCTGAAAGCCCAGATCGCCGCCCTGATGGAGGCTTCGGCCGCCACCCAGACCGAGGCCCGCAAGCTGTCGGCCGCCCTGCGCCGGGGCGCGGGCGTGCAGGGCCGCTGGGGCGAGCAGATGCTGCGCAACGTGCTGGAGATGGCCGGCCTCAAGCACGGCGTCGACTTCACCGAGCAGGTGTCGCTGGACGGTGGCCGCGTGCGTCCCGACGTGGTGGTGCGGATGCCGCGCAACGCCGCCTTCGTCATCGACGCCAAGTGCTCGCTGAACGCCTATCTGGAAGCCCAGGACGCGGCCGACGACGTGGCCCGCGAGGCCGCCTATCTGCGCCACGCCGCATCCTTGCGCGAACACATCAAGTCGCTGTCGGCCAAGGCCTATTGGGACGCCCTGGAGGTCTCGCCCGACTTCGTGGCCATGTTCGTGCCCGGCGACGGCATCCTGGCCGCGGCCCTGGAGCGCGCGCCCGAGCTGATGACCGAGGCCATGGAGAAGCGGGTGATCATCGCCACGCCCTCGACCCTGTTCGCCCTCTGCAAGGCGGTGTCCTATGGCTGGCGCGTCGAGGAGCAGGCCAAGAACGCCGTCGAGGTCGCCGCCCTGGGCCGCGAGCTCTACAAGCGCGTCGCCGACATGGGCGGCCACGTGGCCGGGGTGGGTCGCTCGCTGTCGCAGGCGGTCGACAAGTACAACGCCTTCGTCGGCTCGCTGGAGAGCCGGGTGCTGCCCAAGGCCCGCGAGTTCGAGAAGCTGAAGGTCGAGCACGGCGGCAAGGGCATCGAGGAGCTGACGGCCGTCGATACGGCCGTGCGGCCGGTGACCAAGCTCGAAATCGCGGCCCCGGATAGCCAACCGACGGACGAGGTGGGACAATCGCCCGCCTTGACCCTCGGAAACGGGACGCCTACCTGAGTGACGTTATGGCCATCCGTCGCATCCTCACCATCGATAACGCCGCCGATCTGGCGACCCTGAAGAAGATCTCCACCCCCGTGGAGGCCGTCACCGACGACCTGCGCGTGCTGATGGATGACATGCTCGAGACCATGTACGACGCGCCCGGCATCGGCCTGGCCGCCGTGCAGGTGGGCGAGCCCGTGCGCGTGATCGTCATGGACCTGGCCCGCGAGGGCGAGGAGCCGGCCCCGCGCTTCTTCGTCAATCCCGAGCTGTTCGACCCGTCGGAAGAGCTTTTCGCCTACGAGGAAGGCTGCCTGTCGGTGCCGGAATATTACGACGCCGTCGAGCGTCCGGCGAAGATCAAGGTGCGCTACCTGAACTACCAGGGCGAGCCGGTGGAAGAAGAGGCCGAGGGCCTGTTCGCCGTCTGCATCCAGCACGAGATGGACCACCTGGAAGGCGTGCTGTTCATCGACCACCTGTCGCGCCTGCGCCGCGACCGCGCCATGGCCAAGGTCAAGAAGGCGCGCCGGGCGGCTTGATCGCCTGACGCAGCGTTTCAATGAAAAGCCCCGGTCCGCAAGGCCGGGGCTTTTTCTTTGCCCCTCTCCCCTTGCGGGAGAGGGTGGCCTCGCAGCGCGAGGTCGGGTGAGGGGTCTCTCAAACCTGTCCGCCGCGACGGCGGAACGACTGGGTACGGCGTTTGACTTCTGAGAGACCCCTCATCCGACGCCTTCGGCGCCACCTTCTCCCGCAAGGGGAGAAGGATCGGGGTTTCCCCGCAGCGCTTCCCGCGCTAACCCGCATCCGCAATGCCTCAGTCCGTCCGCACCGCCTATCGTGAGCGCCTCGCCGCCGGCGAGCTTCGTCCCGACGTCGCCCAGGCCGCCGCCATCGAGGCCCTGGCCCGGCTGGAAGCCGATCTCGACGGGGCCGGGGAGCCCAGTTTCTCGTTCTTCGGCCGCAAGCCCAAGAGCCAGCGCGGCCTCTACATCT
Source organism: Caulobacter sp. SRI_008 (assembly GCF_057586355.1). Lineage (NCBI taxonomy): Bacteria > Pseudomonadati > Pseudomonadota > Alphaproteobacteria > Caulobacterales > Caulobacteraceae > Caulobacter > Caulobacter sp. SRI_008. Next base: position 14,519 of record NZ_JBYCZS010000029.1, on the reverse strand, counting down.
GGGGGCCGGTCGGGCGCGGCAAGTCGATGGTCATGGACCTGTTCTTCGACAGCGCCCCGGTGCACCGCAAGCGGCGCGTCCACTTCCACGTCTTCATGGCCGAGGTGCACGCCCACATCGACGCCTGGCGCAAGGGCGACGCCGCCGACCGCAAGGCCCGCTTTGGCCGCCACAAGGGCGACGACCCCATCGCGCCGACGGCCGAGCTGATCGCCGACCAGGCCCGGCTGCTGTGCTTCGACGAGCTGCAGGTCACCGACATCGCCGACGCCATGATCCTGGGCCGGCTGTTCGAGGCCCTGTTCGCGGAAGGGGTGACGCTGGTGGCCACCTCCAACCGCCCGCCGGACGACCTCTACAAGGACGGCCTCAACCGCCAGCTCTTCACCCCCTTCATCGCCATGCTGAAGGAGAAGATGGAGGTGGTGGCCGTGCGCGGGCCGGTGGACTTCCGCCTCGACCGCCTGCGGGCCGGCCGCACCTGGCTCTCGCCCGTCGACAAGACCACCGAGGCCGAGTTCGACGCCCTGTGGGCCGACATGCTGGACGGCGCCGAGGAGACCGGCGCGACGCTTGAGGTGATGGGCCGCAAGCTGCGCCTGCCGCGCGCCGCCGGCGGCCTGGTGCGCAGCTCGTTCGCCAGCCTGTGCCAGCAGGCGCTGGGGCCGCAGGACTACCTGGCGCTGGCCGCGCGCTTCCACACCATCTTCCTGGAGGACATCCCCCTCCTGGTTCCGGAAAAGCGCGACGCGGCCAAGCGCTTCAACACCCTGATCGACGCCCTCTACGAAGCCGACGCCAAGCTGGTGGCCCTGGCCGCCGGCGAGCCCGAGGCCCTCTATCCGGCCGGCGACGGCTCGTTCGAGTTCGAGCGCACGGTCTCGCGCCTGCAGGAAATGCGGTCGGCGGACTACGTGGCGCGGGTGCGGGACTAAATCCCTCTTCCATAGGGAGAGGGAGGGGCCCGCCGCGAAGCGGTGGGAGGGTGAGGGGTTTCACCGTTGGCCGGGAAATCCAAAGCCGCGCTTCATTCGGTGAGTTTGTTACCTCTCACCCTCCCACGCCTTCGGCGCGGGCCCCTCCCTCTCTCAAAGAGAGAGGGATTCTAGAACACCCGGTCCAGCGACACCGTGAACCGGCACGTCAGCCCCGTCTCCGCATAGTCGATCGCCACCTCGCCGCGCAGTTCGGCGCCGATGCTGCGTTCGATCAGGCGCGAGCCGAAGCCGCGGCGGGCCGGCGCGGCCGCCGGCGGGCCGCCGGTCTCGCGCCATTCGAAGCGGAGCGCGCCCGGCGGCTCGACGCTCCAGCCCAGATGCAGCTGGCCGGCCTCGACGCTCAGCGCCCCGTACTTGGCGGCGTTGGTGGCCAGTTCGTGGAACACCATGCCCAGCGACAGGGCCACCCGGGCGGGCAGGTTGACGTCCGGGCCGTCCATGACGATGCGGGCCGCATCGTAGGGCGCCAGTTCCTGGGCCAGGATCGGGCGCAGGCCCGCCCCCGCCCACTGGCTGTCGGTCAGGGCGTTGTGGGTTTGGGACAGGGCGAGCAGCCGCGCCTCGAAGGCCCGCACGAAGGCTTCGGGTTTCTCGACCCCGCGCAGGGTCTGGCGGGCGATGGCCTGGACGGTGGCCAGGGTGTTCTTGACCCGGTGGTTCAGCTCGTCGAGCAGCAGGCGCTGCTGTTCGCCGGCCAGCACCTTGTCCGTCACGTCCGAGCCCTCGACCAGCACGCCCGACACCGCGCCGTCGGCCTCGACGATCGGCTGGTAGATGAAGTCCAGGAAGCGGTCCTCCAGCGGACCGTCCGGGGTGCGCTGGAGGGCGACCTTGATCTCGCGGCCGACGAACGCCTCTCCGCTGGCGCTGACCCGGTCGAGTAGGGCGATGAAGCCCTGTTCCACCACCTCGGGCAGGGCCTCGCGCAGGGGCAGGCCGACCACGTCGCGCCAGCCGATCAGCTGGCTGTAGGCGTTGTTGACCAGGTCGATGCGGTGGTCGGGGCCGCGCAGCACGCCCATGAAGCTGGGCGCCTGCATGAACAGACGGCGCAGGTCCGCGCTCTGGGCCTCGGCGGCGCCGGCCCGCAGCAGCACGTCGTCCTGCAGCATGGTCATCTCGCCGCGCCCGAAGGCCACGTCCTTCAGCCGCTGGATGGCGGTGACGTCCTGGGTGTGCTGGACGATATAGGCCGTGCGGCCGCCGGGCCCGGGAATCGGCGTGTGGGTGGCGCTCCAGATGCGGTCCTCGAAACCGCCGCCCAGATGGGCGGGCCGCTCGATGGCGTAGGGGATCAGCGGCAGGTGGTCGACCTTGCCGCTGTCGCGGGCGCGGACCAGCGAGTCTTCCACGCGGGCGCGCGACTCGCCCTGGCTGGGGAAGGCCTCGAAGACATGCAGGCCGGCGATGTCGTCCCAGCGCCGACCCAGGGCGTCGAGATAGGCCTGGTTGGCCGCCACGTACCGCAGGTCGCGATCGAGCATCATGTACGGGGTCGGAAGCCGGTCGAACACGGCCTCGAAATCGATCGGCCCGGTCATCCCCTGGATGTTTCTCCCCATCGGCAGCCAGCCATAACGCAAGCTTGGCTTGAGCGGTTCCTGCATTCACTCGCCAGGCGAATTGAGAACGTATCTCAAGTAATGGCCGTTTCGTTGACACCCCGGCGCTCGCGCTTAAAAGCGTCCCGCAACGCACAAATCCACAGGTTGGACGTAAAAATGACCGAGACCAGCCGGGGGCTCCCAGAGCGTCCGCTGTCGCCGCACCTCCAGGTCTGGCGCTGGCACATCACCATGGCGTGCTCGATCCTGCACCGCGCCAGCCTGTTCGCGCTGTATGTCGGCGTCCTGCTGCTGGCGGGCTGGGCCCTGTCGCTGGCCTCGGGTCCCGACCACTACGCCTGCTACACGGGTCTGCTGGGCTCGCTGATCGGCAAGCTGCTGCTGTTCGGCATCACCGTCGCGGTCTTCTACAACGTCGGCTACATCGTCCGTCAGAGCTTCTGGGACCTGGGCAAGGGCTTCGCGCCCAAGACCGCCGACATGACCGGCCTGGCCGTGATCGCCTTCGCGATCGTCGCCGCCGCCGTCACCTGGATCATCGCCGCCGCGACCGGAGCGATCTGACCATGAGCACCTCCAACAGCCCCTTCCGCACCCCGCTGTCGCGCGCCCGCGGCCTGGGCGCCGCGCACCACGGCGTGAGCCACTTCATCTCCGAGCGCATCTCGGGCCTGGCCCTCGTGCCGCTGTTCATCTGGGGCGCCTTCGCGGGCATCCGCCTGGCCGGCGCCGACTTCGACACCGTCGCGGCCTGGGTGGCGATCCCGCTGAACGCCGTCCTGCTGTCGCTGCTCTTCGTGGCCCTGCTGGTCCACCTGAAGAACGCCATCCAACTGGTCATCGAGGACTATGTCGAGGCCTTCGCCCCCAAGGCGGCGCTGGTCATCGGCAACCTCTTCGTCTGCATTCTCGCCGGCGCCGTGGGGATCGTCTCGATCCTGAAGATCGCCTTCACCGGAGCCCTTTGATGTCGGCCTACACGTTCATCGACCACAAGTTCGACGTCGTCGTCGTGGGCGCCGGCGGCTCGGGCCTCCGCGCCGCGCTCGGCGCCGCGCAAGCCGGTCTCAAGACCGCCTGCATCACCAAGGTGTTCCCGACCCGCAGCCACACCGTGGCGGCCCAGGGCGGCATCTCGGCCTCGCTCGGCAACATGGGCCAGGACGACTGGCGCTGGCACATGTTCGACACCGTCAAGGGTTCGGACTGGCTGGGCGACCAGGACGCCATCGAGTACCTGACCCGCAACGCTCCGGCGGCGGTCTATGAGCTCGAGCACTGGGGCGTGCCGTTCTCGCGCACGGCCGAGGGCAAGATCTACCAGCGCGCCTTCGGCGGCATGACCAAGAACTTCGGCGAAGGCCCGATCCAGCGCACCTGCGCGGCGGCCGACCGCACCGGTCACGCTATGCTGCACACGATGTACGGCCAGTCGCTGGCCCACGACACCGAGTTCTTCATCGAGTACTTCGCCCTCGACCTGATCATGGAAGACGGCGCCTGCCGCGGCGTGACCGCGTGGAAGCTCGACGACGGCACCCTGCACCGCTTCCAGGCCCAGACCGTGATCCTGGCCACCGGCGGCTACGGCCGGGCCTACTTCTCGGCCACCTCGGCCCACACCTGCACGGGCGACGGCAACGCCATGGCGCTGCGCGCCGGCCTGCCGCTGCAGGACATGGAATTCGTGCAGTTCCACCCCACCGGCATCTACGGCGCCGGCTGCCTGATCACCGAAGGCGCCCGCGGCGAAGGCGGCTACCTGACCAACTCGGAAGGCGAGCGCTTCATGGAGCGCTACGCCCCGTCGGTTAAGGACCTGGCGCCCCGCGACATGGTCAGCCGCGCTATGACCATCGAGATCCGCGAAGGCCGCGGCGTGGGCCCCAACAAGGACCACATCTTCCTGCACCTCGACCACCTGGATCCGAAGATCCTGGCCGAGCGCCTGCCGGGCATCTCGGAGACGGCGAAGGTGTTCGCCGGCGTCGACGTGACCAAGGCCCCGATCCCGGTGCTGCCGACCGTCCACTACAACATGGGCGGCATCCCGACGAACTACCACGGCGAAGTGGTCACCAAGGCCGGCGACAACCCCGACCAGGTGATCCCGGGCCTGATGGCCGTGGGCGAAGCCGCCTGCGTGTCGGTGCACGGCGCCAACCGCCTGGGTTCGAACTCGCTGATCGATCTGGTGGTGTTCGGCCGCGCGGCCGGCCTGCGCTGCGCCGAGACCCTGACCCCCGGCGCCAAGCAGCCGGAACTGAAGGCCTCGCACACCGAGGCGCACGTCGCGCGCTTCGACCGCATCCGCAACGCCAACGGCTCGACCCCGACCGCCGAACTGCGCCTCGAAATGCAGAAGGCGATGCAGGAAGACGCCGCCGTGTTCCGCACCGGCGAGAGCCTGGACAGCGGCGTGGCCCGCCTGCAGGCCGTCTGGGACAAGAAGAACGACGTCAAGGTCTCTGACCGCGGCCTGGTGTGGAACACCGACCTGATGGAGACCCTGGAGTTCGACAACCTCATCGGCCAGGCGGTCGTGACGGTGAACGGCGCGGCCAACCGCACCGAGAGCCGCGGCGCCCACGCCCGCGAGGACTACTCCGACCGCAACGACACCGAGTGGATGAAGCACACCCTGGCCTGGCTCGACAACGAGACCGGCAAGGTGAAGATCGATTTCCGTCCGGTGCACAACTACACGATGTCGACCGACATCGACTACATCCCGCCGAAGCAACGGGTTTACTAGGGGAACGCAGATGGTCCAGCTCTCTCTTCCCAAGAACTCCCGCGTTCAGAGCGGCAAGCACTGGCCGGCCCCGGCCGGCGCCAAGACCGTGCGCTCGTTCAAGATCTACCGCTACGATCCCGAAACCGGGATGAACCCGCGGTGGGACACCTACGACGTCGACGTCGAGGCCTGCGGCCCGATGGTCCTGGACGCGCTGCTCTACATCAAGAACACCATCGACCCGACCCTGGCCTTCCGCCGGTCGTGCCGCGAGGGTGTCTGCGGCTCGTGCGCGATGAACATCGGCGGCCGCAACACCCTGGCCTGCACCCACGGCCATGGCGAGGTGCCCGGCAAGGCCGTGCAGATCAGCCCGCTGCCGCACGTGCCGGTGGTCAAGGACCTGATCCCCGACCTGACGCTGTTCTACGCCCAGTACGCGTCGGTCGAGCCGTGGCTGCACACCACGACCCCCGAGCCGCAGAAGGAATGGCGCCAGTCGCCGGAAGATCGCGAAAAGCTCGACGGTCTCTACGAGTGCATCCTCTGCGCCTGCTGCTCGACCTCGTGCCCGAGCTACTGGTGGAACGGCGAGAAGTACCTGGGCCCCGCGGCCCTGCTGCACGCCTACCGTTGGCTGATCGACAGCCGCGATGAAGCGACCGGCGACCGCCTCGACGACCTCGAGGACCCGTTCAAGCTCTATCGCTGCCACACGATCATGAACTGCGCCCAGGTCTGCCCGAAGGGGCTGAACCCGGCCAAGGCCATCGCCTCGATCAAGAAGATGCTGGTGGAGCGCGTGGTCTGACGACCACGCCTTCGTCGCTCTTTTCGATGATCCGGAAGCCTCGCCGCCCTGCGGCGGGGCTTTCGCATATGGGGCGCATGAGGGGCGGGCTGTTCGCCTGCCGCACTTTCCGGACGGTGCTCTTCACGGCGGCCTCCGTGCTGTCTATGGCTGGTGGCGGACATACCTTCGGCCCGGCTTGCAAAAGATGACGGGGTCGTCAATTTTGTCGTGCGGGAGGCAGACGCGTTGAGTGAAGCGGTCGTGAGCGATCCTAAAGCCAAGGTGGTGATCGTCGGCGCGGGCCATGCCGGCGGTTCGGCGGCGGCCTTCCTGCGTCAGTACGGGCACGAAGGCCCGATCGTGCTGATCGGCGAGGAGCCGCTGCTGCCCTACCAGCGCCCGCCGCTGAGCAAGGCCTGGCTGAAGGGCGAGGCCGACGCCGACTCCCTCGCGCTGAAACCGCAGGAATGGTACGCCGAGGCCAATGTCGCCCTGCGCCTGCAAGGCGTGGCGACCAGCCTCAACCGCGGCGCCCGCACCGTGACCCTCGCCTCGGGCGAGGTCATCTCCTACGATTTTCTGATCCTGGCCACCGGCGCCCGCGCCCGCGAGCTGCCGATCCCCGGGGCCGACCTTTCCGGCGTGCTGGCCCTGCGCACGGCGGCCGACGCCGAGGCCCTGAAGGCCGCGCTGGGTCCAGGCAAGCGCCTGGCCGTGGTCGGCGGCGGCTATGTCGGCCTGGAGGCGGCGGCCTCGGCCCGCGCCCTGGGCGCCGAAGCCACCGTCATCGAGCGCGAGAGCCGGGTGCTGGCCCGCGTGGCCTGCGAGACCCTGTCGACCTTCTTCCAGGACTATCACGGCGCCCGTGGCGTCACGTTCGAGCTGAACGCCAATGTCGAGGCCTTTGAAGGCGAGGGCGGTCGCGTCACCGGCGTGCGCCTGAAGGGCGGCGAGGTCGTGGCCTGCGACGCGGCCCTGGTCGGCGTCGGCGCCCATCCGAACGTCGAGCTGGCCCAGGACGCGGGCCTGGAGTGCACCGGCGGCATCGTCGTCGACCTGGAAGCCCGCACCAGCGACCCGCACGTCTTCGCCATCGGCGACGTCGCCCACCGGCCGCTGCCGATCTACGAGCGCCAGTTCCGGCTGGAGAGCGTGCCCAACGCCCTGGAGCAGGCCAAGCAGGCCGCCGCCGCCATCGTCGGCCGCGCGGGCCCGCCGCCGGAACTGCCGTGGTTCTGGTCCGACCAGTACGACCTCAAGCTCCAGATCGCCGGCCTGCCGTTCGACGCCGACAGCACGATCGTGCGCGGCGACGTGGCCGCCGCCAAGTTCGCCGTCTTCCACCTCAAGGGCGACCTCGTCCAGGCCGTGGAAGCCGTCAACGCGCCGCCTGAGTTCATGGCCGGCAAACAATTGATCGCCAAGCGGACGCCCGTGTCTAAGACAAAGCTGGCGGATCCGGCGATATCCATGAAGGAAGTGGCGGCCTGAAAGCCGCCCTCTAACTACGCAGGGGAACCATGGCCAAGATCACCTACATCGAATTCGACGGGACCGAGCACGTCCTCGACGTCAAGCCGGGCCTGACGGTCATGGAAGGCGCCGTGAAGAACAACGTGCCGGGCATCGACGCCGACTGCGGCGGCGCCTGCGCCTGCGCCACCTGCCACGTCTATGTGGACGACGCCTGGACCGGCAAGACCGGCGACAAGTCGGCCATGGAGGAGTCGATGCTCGACTTCGCCGAGAACGTCGAGCCCAACAGCCGCCTGTCCTGTCAGATCAAGGTCAGCGACGCCCTCGACGGCCTGGTCGTGCGCCTGCCGGAAAGCCAGCACTGACGCTCAGATCCTTCTCCCCTTGCGGGAGAAGGTGGCCTCCCGGAGGGAGGTCGGGTGAGGGGTTGCACGTACAGAAACGCCGCAGCGGCTGTTCAGCCGCCGCGGCGTTTCGCGTCTGAGAGACCCCTCATCCGTCGGCTACGCCGACACCTTCTCCCGCAAGGGGAGAAGGGAGGGTTTCTAGTTATAGACCGCCTGGTAGGTCACGCCCTGGGCGTCGCGGCCCAGCGGCACCAGGAACATGTCCACCTCGCCCTGCACGGCGTTGCGCACCCGGTAGACGGCCTGGGGCAGCACGTGCTGCACGTTCGACTTGAACACCAGGCTGAACGGCGCGCGCTGCGAATTGGGATCGTGAGCCTTCAGCGGCTGGATGTCGATCAGGGTCAGGTGCATCGACCCGCCGGCGACCAGCAGCTCGTAGGTCGTGTTGGCCTGAGCGCCGAAGCTCTGCATCTGAAGCAACTGCATAGTGGTCCTTCCCCCTCTACCAGCGGCGCGGCGTCGACCGTCCAGCGCGCATCCGGAACAGGGCTGCACTTTGGCGCGCGGCCGCGAACCGCGCAACCGCCGAGCTTTGTGCAAATGCGCACGGCAGCCCAAAGCGCCCCGGGCGAAGCCGGTATTGGAACCTGGAAACGGGAGAGAGTGGCGCCTAGGGACTACGCTGGTTCGACCATTACGCCCCCGAGAACGAAGCCGTTTCGGTCTAGGCGCAACTTGCCGGACTGATAAGCTGTGACTCAATCTACGGAAAGCTAGGCGCTACTGTGAGCAAGGGTGGTCTGGCAATCCACGTGGGAACGGCTTGGCGCCCCTGGGACCCTTGGCGCCGGTTCTGATGATGTGTACTGGCCCTATGTAGAGGCAACCCTAAGTCCATATCGACTGCATTTCTGGTTCATTTCAGCAACCGGGCCGCGACCTCTGAGCGGTTGCATAAACTATGTAAGGCCTGAGACGGATCTGCCGGGGCGGAGTCCCCATGGGGTGAGGAGGGTGACATCGATACCAAAGACGCCATCGCCGGTATCATTCGGCAGAATGCACCCGAGGCCGGCAAGCTGGCGCCGGAGACACGGCTGGCCGATATTCCCGATTGGGATTCGATCTGCCAAGTGAACACCATCCTTGCGATCGAAGACGAATTGCAGGTCACCGCCGGCCTCGAACAGACCTTCGAGCTCGAGACCGTCGGCGAGGTCGTGGACTTGTTCGACCGGCTGGTGAATGACGCCCGCTGACGCCCGGCCGCTCGTCTTCATCGACGGCAACTGCCAGGGTCAGGCCCTGGCGGCCATCCTGCATCATTCAGGGCTGGCGCAAGCATATGCGGTCGGTGGCGATATCGGCTTCGTGCCCAGCTATCGCGAAAACGCCTGCCTGTACGTGGCCGAGACCCAGGTCGCATCCATGATCCAGGCCGCACGCCGGGCTGGCCGCTACGTGGTCCAGGCCACCCAGTCGACCCCGACAGCCGATGGGGCCGTCCTGTCCTATTCCGGCGATGTCGACCTGATCGTGCGTTATCCGCAACTGCAGTTCTATGCCCAGAGCCCCGGCGAATTCGCATCGCATTTCGGCCGAGACCTGTCCGCCGGCCGGCTCTTTCCCTTCGACCTGTCGACGGTGAAAGTGTGCCAGGACCGCGCCGGATCGACGACCGATTTTGCCCTGGCCATGAAAACGACCGGCCTGGAAACGCCCCTGTTTCACAGCGCCCTGCATCCCGGAGGCTTTCTGACATCACGTCTGGTCGCCGACCTCGCCGGTCAGCTTCCCGGCGCGGAACCCGCCGCCATCGAAGCCGTCGTTGGCGGGATCGCGGCCGGCGAAGGGATGAACTTCATCAGTTGCCATCCCGTGCCTCGGGCCCGTCAGGCCGAGTTCGGCGCCGAATGGCGGTATCCCTACCCATTCTATGCCGACCTTCTGTCCCGGGCGGCGCAAGGCGACTGGGCGTGGATCATGGCCCGCGCCGACGAGGCGGCGGCGCTGCTTCCCGCGGATACCCAGACGTGGAATGTATTATCCTTGGCGGCTTTGGCGACGGGCGACGACGCCCTGGCCAGCCTCGCGCTCGATCGGCTGCTGTCCCTGTCGCCCGGATTCAACGAGTATTGGCGGCGGGCCTTTGACTTCTGCCGGCGCCGCGGCGACGCCGGCTTCGCGGACCTCGTCGAACGCGCCCGCGCCTTTTTCGGCGACCAGCGCCAGTATGACAACGTCATGTCGCGCGCGTTCTGCGAACGCGGGCAGTGGACGCAGGCCGAGTTCCATGCCCGCGCCTATCTGGAACAAACGCCCGAACGTTTCGAAGGGCTGGCGCCCCTGCTGTCCGTCTACGCCCGCAGCGATCGGGCCCAGGACGCCCGCGCTCTCGCCCTCGAAGTCGCGCGCGGCTGCCCCGCCAACCGGTTGGCCGAACTCAAGGCGGTCCTGTCTGAAGCGCCCGGCGTCGACTGGACCGACATCACCGCGCCGGACCTCTCTCCCTCCAGCCATGTTGCTTCATGACCAACGAAGACGACCTTGAGGCCCTCATCAAGGCTGCGCCGCCGCCGGCCATGGTCAGCCTTACCGTGACCTCGCGCTGCAACCTGCGCTGCGTCATGTGCCATCACTCGCAATCGCGCATCAAGAAGCAGGACATCGGCGACGAGGTCATCGCCAAGCTGGCCAGCCATATGCGTTCGGCATCGGCGATCGATCTGACCGGCCTGGGCGAAGCCTGGTTGAGCCCTCAGTTTCGTCCGATCCTCAACCTGTTTCCGGTCGAGGCCAGCGCCCAAGACCGGGATTTCAAAATCTCGTTCAATTGCAACGGCACGCGCTTCGACGACGCCGATATCAGCCTCCTGCTATCAAGCGGCGTCCGCAAGATCCGGATATCGATAGACTCCGCCAATGCCGAACGCTTCGAAGCCCTTCGCGGCGTCGCCCTGGACCATGTCCTGGGACAGGCCGGCCGCCTGATCGCCGCCAAACAGGCTAGGGGAGGACTGTATCCACTGATAGGCGTCCAGATGACGCTGATGAAGTCGAACCGCCACGAACTGCGCGCTATGGTCGATCTGTGCACGGATCTTGGCGCCGACTTTCTCGACATCTGGTCGCTCAATGAACTTGAAACCGAGGTCGCCAAGACCTGGACCGTGGGGGCCTTCAACTACGAGGCCGAAAAGGTCAGCAATGTCCCCGGCGAAGAGCTTGAGGCCCTGACCGAAAATGTCCATGCCTATGCGGCCGAGTGCGGCCTGTCGTTGTTCACCGCTCTCCTGGGCAAGACGCGATGGAGCGAAGGCTATCCTGGCGAGGACTGGGGCAACTACGATCCAGTGAGGTGGAAACCGCAATCCCTGCGGTGCCCTCTGCCCTGGCAGGTCCAGCGCTCCCACTATGACGGCGAGGTCCATTCCTGCTGTTGGGGGACGAAGCCGATCGCCGACCTGCGCGAAGTCTCTGCGGAAGACGCCTGGAACGGCCCGGCCATCCAGGCCATGCGCCGCGACCTGATCGAGGGCCGCATTCCCGAACCATGCAGCGGCGCCGGCTGCCCCTATGTCCTGGGCAAAACGCGCGGCGAACAGCGCGCCGAAGAGATCCGCCGACTAACCCCGATCGAACTCAACTTGTTCAACGAATTGCTGACCCAGGAGATCATGCGCCAGCATGTCAGGCCGGGCGACGTGGTGATCGATGCCGGCGCCAATGATGGCGCCCATGTCCAATTGTTGAGCCAACTGGTAACGCCCGACGGCCGGGTCCACGCCTTTGAACCCAATCCCGACCTGCTGGCCCGGCTGTCGGGGATCGCGCCCAATGTTCGCGTTTGGTCGCTGGCGCTCGGCGCTGAATTCGGGGTCCGCGACTTCCATATCCCGGAACTGGATACCGAGCAGGCCTCCTTGGACGCAGAAGCCGCGCGGCGCGGCGGCCATGCGATCACAACCCGTTCGGTGATCGAGGCGCGGCTCGACGACCTGTCCGAGGCGGTGCAAAGTCACGTCGCCTTCGTCAAGATCGACGTCGAAGGCCATGAGTTGCAGGCGTTGTCCGGGATGCGCGACATGCTCGCGCGCGACCAGCCTGTGGTCGTCTATGAAAACAATACCGAGGCGATCAACCAGTTCTGGAGCTCGCTGGGCTATACCGTTTACTTCCCCGCTGCGGACCAGCGCGTCGCCACGCCGAACGTCGTGGCGATCCCGCCGTTCGAAGGCGTGCTGCCGCACGATATGCTGGTGGCGGACACCGCCGTCGACCATGTTCTCAGCGAGGTGAAGAGGCGCCTGGCCCGCGGCGGCGACAAGCTGATCGACCGGATCTCTTCTGTCGATATCTGAACGATATCTACATCCAGAATATATTCAACGAATACACAAGCGCGTGGGAAAGCGGCTATCGCGATTTTAGGCTCCAAACGATAGCCGCTTCTCAATTCTCTTTGGCTGGCCGCCCTCATCAACACCGTTGACGCGGAATTTCATTCGCCAGAGCAACCCGCCCGAAGGCGACACGAGAAGAAACAGGCCTTTCTCGTCGGCGCGCTTGTAGGTTTTGGCCTGGGGCTTCGCCGCACGGATCGCCGCATCGGTCAGGGCCATTTGGGGGTATCTGGCTTTGGCGTTTTCGAAATACCCCCAGAAGACCCCCCCAAAGAGGCGCGACTGCGGGCGAACGCCAGCGAACGCCAGCGATCGACAGCGGCCGCTGAAGCCTAAAAACTTTAATTTTGTTGGGCTTTTCCACGCATCGGCGACGCGTGGCAAAAAGGGTGGTGGTGCCGCCTAGGTGACTCGAACACCTGACCTACGCATTACGAATGCGCCGCTCTACCGGCTGAGCTAAGGCGGCCCACGGCCCGTCTGGCGAGATTCGCCGGGCGGAGGGAGCGCCTATTTAGCGGGGCGCGGGCCGCTTGCCAAGCGCCGTCGTGCGCCTGTGTTGCGACGGGGCGCCGGAGCCGGTCCGGGAGCGTCCGGCGAGGGCGGATCGTCGAGTCCGCCGGCGTCGTCCAGGCCTGGGTGGTCAAGGAACGGGATCAGGGCGCCGCCGGTCTCGGCCGCGTGCACGAAGGCGGTGGATTCGGCGTAGGCCGACTGTCCGTAGGCCGAGGGCAGCTCGGGCAGGTCGCTCATCGTGCGCTCGCGGCGCTCGAATCGCGGATGCACCAGTTCGCCGGTCTCGGCGTAGCTGGCGGCCAGGCGGGCCCAGTCCTCGCGGCCGTAGGCGAAGGCCTGGCCCTCGGGGTCCAGATCGCTCCAATCGGGCTCCTGTGGGGCGGCGACGCCCCGGGCGACCCAGGCGCGGGCCTCGTCGGGCTCGCCGTTGGCGAAGGCCACCCGGGCCATCAGCCCGGCCAGGCGGGCGGTCGGGACGGGCTCGTCGGGCAGCAGGCGGGCGGCGGCGCTGGCGGCGGCGGGATCGCCGGCGACCAGGGCGCTCTCGACCTTGAGGATGCGGCTTTCGCGGGCCTCGGGCTTCAGCTGGGCCAGGGCGGCCAGGCGCGCGGCGCGGGCCTTGGGCGTCTCGCTGGTCTTCAGGTCGCGATAGGCCAGCCACAGGGCCGGGTGGGGCGCGCCCTTCCAGGCGGCCTCGATCAGGGTTCCGGCCTTGGCGGCCTTGCCGTCGGCGGCCAGCAGGCGGGCGGCCATGACCACGCCCGGGGCGAAGTCGGGCTTCAGCTTCACCGACTGCAGGGCGAAGTCGAGGGCCTGCGAGAGGCTCTTGGGCTCGTCGGACTCTTCGAGACTCGCGGCGGAGGCGGCCAGCAGGGCGGCGCGGGCGCGTTCGGCGACGGCCGGCGAGACGATCTTGCGCTCCTGGCCGCCCTGCACCAGCTGCAAGGCGGCCGCCCAGTCGCCGGCCTCCAGCTTGGCTTCCAGCAAGGCGCGCCAGGCCCACAGGGCCGAACGGGCCAGGCCATATGCGGTCTCGGCGTGGCGCAGGGCCAGTTGGCGGTCGCCTTCGGCCAAGGCCAGCTGCATCAGGCCGCGCAGGCCGGCCAGCCGCATCTCGGGAAAGCCCAGCATGGCGTTCCAGGCCTGCCGCGCGGCGACGTTGTCGCCGGCCGCTTCGGCCGCCTGGGCGGCTAGCACCCGCACCAGGGCTGGGGCGTCGTCGTTGAGGTCGGCGGCCTTCTGGGCCAGGCGGCGGGCTTCGGAGCCGTCGCCGGCGGCCACGGCGAGAAAGCCGCGCGACAGGGCCTCGGTCGCTTGCTTGCGGCGGGCCTCGGCGCGGGCGCGGGCGGCGCGGGCGGGGGCCTCGATGATCCACAACAGGCCGCGCCACAGGGCGGCGGCGACCAGGGCCAGCAGCAGGGTCAGCAAGGCGGCGGCGGCGGCCGTCATCTCGACCCGCCAGCCCAGCCACTCCAGGCTGGCCGCGCCCGGCTCGCCGGTCAGCGAGACCACGACGACGGCGACGACGGCGATGACGACCAGGGCGAAGAGGGCGCGGATCATTGAGTGCCCCCGGCCAGCCGCGCGTCGGCCTGGCTGCGCTGCACCTGGACGAGGCCGGTCAGGGCCTGCTGGCGGACCGAGGCGACCAGGCGGTCGATCTCGGCCCGGCGCTCGGCCT